>CAYPCV010000184.1:0-10959 GCA_964409295.1 uncultured Sulfurovum sp. | reverse complement strand
AATTTTTCCTAAAACGATTACGTTCGTATTTCTCATCTCTATTACTTTTATCTATAAAATAAGGGTACTTATTCAGATGTAAATAGTTTAAAAGTTCATCTTTTGAACAGTGAAGTAGAGGACGAATAATAGAATACTCTTTACGTTTAGAAATCTCTTCTAGTCCCAAAAGTTCACTTGTTCCTGCTCCTTTGGTTAAACGCATCAAGAACCATTCAAGTTGGTCATTGAGTTGATGGGCTGTAAGCAGATTATCGTAACTCTTTTCAGCTATAAGTTTATCAAAAAAATAATAACGAAAGTCTCGTGCATTTTTTTCAAAATTGTTTTCAAAAGAGGGGGCTTGGGTAGTGTAACATTTTAAGTTATATTTTTTAGCTAGTTCAATAGCATGAAGCTCCTCTTTTTTAGAATTCTCTCTTAGGTTATAATTAACTAATGCGATGTCAAATGAGATGTTATGTTTTAAAAGTAAAAAGAAAAGAGCAGAGGAGTCTACCCCTGCTGAAAAAGCTAAAAGATTTTGGCTCTCTTGTAGGTTCGATTTTATCGAACGGGAAAATTCCATAAATAAATTATAGAGCTTTTATAAGTGTTGCCAAGAGTCTGTCTCCTGCAAGTTCAGTCACTTTTGCTTCATATAAAGTACCAAAGTTAATTGTTAAGTCAGAAGTATCAGTAATCAGTAAATCGCCATCAATCTCTTTTGCCCATAGGGTTGGACGAGCCGATAAAATGTACTCGTGTTCATCACTTTCTCCCTCTAAAATAACATTAATGGTTTTTCCTAACATCTGTTGCAGTGATTTCTCTGTTGTCTCTTTTGCAATCTTTTCGAGTGCTTCAACTCGCTCTTCTATAATCTCTTCTTCTACAGGTTTCATGGTAAAAGCAGGTGTTGTCTCTTCATTTGAGTAGAAGAAAACGTTAAATCGGTCAAAGTTAAACTCTCGCATAAAGTTACAAACACGTTCAAAAGCTTCATCACTCTCGCCTGGGTGTCCTGCAATAATAGAGGTTCTGATAAAAGCATCTTTTTTAGATTTCATATGTTCTAAAAGCTCGATGGTTTTCTTCTCTCCAAAACCACGACGCATCATTTTTAAAATACCATCATCTATCTGTTGTATAGGCATGTCGTAATAGGTTTCAAAAACAGTAGAGTTTGCAATGGTATCAATAAGTTCAAAGGTGGTTGTACTTGGGTAAAGGTATAAAATACGAGCAATCTTTACGCCATCAATTTTTTCGATGCTTGTAATTAAATTAATTAGTCCGTCTTTAAGTCCCATATCTCTTCCGTAACTCGAAGAGTCTTGTGAAATAAATGAGAATTCATAAAAGCCTTTAGCTACGAGAGCTTTTACCTCTTTTTCAATAGAGAGAAGGGTACGAGAGTGAAGCTTTCCTTTAAAAGAAGGAATAGCACAAAAGGAACAAGACTGGTTGCATCCTTCAGCCATTTTTATATACGCATGAGTGTTTGAACCTGTAATAACACGCTGGGCTGTCTCATTTGCTAAATAGACTTGAGGAGAGAAGATTCCTTTTTTTTGGGCAATCATCTTATCAATCTGTTCGTAGTCGCCAACGCCTGTAAATATATCAACTTCGGGTAAATCTCTTTGTAGTTCCTCTTTGTAGCGTTCGGTTAAACAGCCTGATACAACGAGTAAAGAGTCCTCTTTACGCTCTTCATGTGTACTTAATATGGTATTGATACTCTCTTCTTTTGCAGCATCAATAAAACCACAAGTATTAATAATAATGACATCAGCAGTTTTTGGATTATCCGAAATTTCGTATTCTTGAAGGCGACCCAACATAACCTCTGAATCGACGAGGTTTTTGGTACAGCCGAGGCTGATAAGGTGCAGTTGTTTTCTTGGCAAAGTTAGGTCTCCAATGTTAAGGGATATTTTTTTGTATTGTATCTAATCCCTTGTTAAAGTTTAAGGACGGAGAACATGGACAACAAAGCTTTTTTTATGTAGTTTAGATTTAATAGTAGACATCTCTGCATGGGCTTCATTATAAGACTTATATGCACCTACAAGTGCATGAAAATTTCCATTTTTATTTAAAATAGTAAATTTTAGTCCAGCATCTTTAAGTCTCTTCTCAAAAGCAGAGTTTGGTTGGTATTTTTCAAAAAAACCAACTTGCAGATAATATCCTGGTTGAGCAGAGTTTGAAAAAATTTTGTGTATAGAGAGCTTTTGTCCCGAGCCAGTATGAACAATTTGCTGTGTTGGTTTGTCTACAATTCCTGATAATACAGGCTCTTCTTGTTTGATTTCTTTATTGTTAGAGGTACTTTTGTTTACATTGACACCTGTTTCGCATCCTACAAAGAGTAGTCCTGTTAGTAGAAGTGTTGTTGTTAAGTAATTTACGTTGTTTTTCATGTTAATCTCCCAATTTTGAATGAAATTATATCTTATCATAATTTGATATATAATTAGGAGATGAATATCAATTAAATTAAAATTGCCCTTCTAAAAAAGGAATAATCTGTTTTTTACGACTCATAACTTTTGGAAGCCAAATTTGATTGTTTTCTAAGGAGACATTAAAAGCAGATTCTATTTTAGAGTTGTCGTCACTTAAAACTAAAAGTTGTGAACCCTCTTGCATTATGTCTGTTAGAAGTAGAAGTACAGTATGTCTGTTCTCTTCTTTTTTTATTTCACTCATTGCTTCAAAAAGTTCCTCTTTCATATTATCAAATACAGATAAATCAACCACTTCAAGCTGTCCTACACCAATTTTCTCTCCACCCATGTTAAAATCTTTAAAATCTCTTAGAACCAAAGCTCTTTTTGTATCGGTTAGTACGTCTGATTTTACAATAAACATCTCCATCCCAAGAGCTTTTGGGTCTTCTATTTCAGCAATGAGAGCCAACTCTTTAACAGCTTTTGTATCCTCTTTTGTACAGGTTGGAGATTTGAAAATAACGGTATCACTTAAAATAGCACACATCATCATTCCTGCTAAATCTTTTGGAATTTCTACTCCAAAATAGTCAAACATCTGTTTTACAATGGTATTTGAGCAACCCACAGGACGTACCCACATCTCTAAAGGTGTGGCTGTTTTAAGGTCGCCGAGTTTATGGTGGTCTACAATTCCTAAAATGGTCGCTTCTGCAATATCACTTGGACTTTGAGAACTCTCCATAAAATCAATAAGATAGACATTTTCTTCTGCATAGTTGGTTTTTAGCATTGGTTTTTCAAAACCAAATTTTTCTAAAATAAATGCTGTTTCAGGGTTAATCTCGCCTTGTCTTGATGGAGTGGTATCTTCTCCTAGTTGGTTTTTTAAATATGAGAGTGAAATAGCTCCAACAATAGAGTCAGAGTCTGGTGTGGTATGTCCAAATATATAAGTTGACATGAATAAATCCTTTAGTTATAGGGGAGTTTTTTTGGCATTATAACTAATAACTTTTAAACTCTTTGTAGACAAAAGTAGTTATAAAAATAATGACAATAGTAGCCCCACTAGCAACCAAATAGATAGCTTTTGAGTTGGCATCTTCTCCAAACATATAGCCTAGCATGAGCATGGCAGAGTTCCATAAGGCGTTTGAAGTAAAGATAATGGGAATAAACCAACGTAAATCCATGCGTGCCATACCAGCAGGAAGGGAGATATATTGTCCTAATCCAAAAGTTAGAGGAGCAAGAGCAACAGAAAATTTACCATATTTGTTAAAAAACTTTTTTATTTTAAAAATTTTCTCTTTTGAAACCCAACGTTTTGAGAGATAATTGGCCATAAAGTAATTAATCGTAGCACCTATGGTTGTTCCCATGGCTGTAACTAATATGGTCGTTGAAATATCAAGCTTTCCTTGTGAGGCTAAGAATCCTGCAGGAAGTAAGATAAGTTGAGTTGGTAGAGGAATGAACGTTCCTACAATAATCATGTAAAAGAAGAAGCCTACATAGCCTATGTCAAAAATGGTATTGATAAATAAATCGAACAAAAAGTATCCTAATATTTTAACTTGAATTTTAACAAAGAGCAGGTTTCTAAAGTTTAAATCTATTATTATTAATTGTATATAGTAATTTTTATTAAACTTAAATTAATACAAAATCCTATTTAATCTTGTTTAAACGCGAATTATACTAAAATTATTCAATAAATTTAGAATATTAGATAGAACTTTAGGAGTAAAAATGAAAATATTATTAATAAACAGTAATCCAGTGGTCTCTCGATTGACGGCATTAAGTGCGAGAAAAGAAGAGATACAAATTGATGAAGTTCAAGAGATTAATGAAATAAGTAACAGTAAATATGATATTGTCTTTGTCGATGCAGATTCATGGAGCAAAGAGCTAGAGAATGCTATTTCTCAAGATATTCAAGCACAAAAGAGAGTACTCTTTTATGCACAAGATGATAAAAATAGTAAAGAGTTATTCGATATAAGTATTTTAAAGCCTTTTTTACCATCTGAAGTGTCAGCCGTTATTCGCTCTGTTGAAGAGTATGCTTTATCCTCAGAGGAGAGTAATGAAAAGCTTGTAGAAGTTAAAGAGGAGAGCATTTTTAATGTTTCAGATACAGAAAAAGAGGAGAAAAAAGAGGACTTTTTACTCTCTTTAGACGATGATGTACTTGAAGATAAAAAACAAGAAATAGCTCTTGATAGCGTAAAGAAAGAGATTAAAATAGAAGATAAAGAAGAGGATTTATTTGCTGAATTAAAAGAGAACAGTAATGACTTTAATCAACAATTAGCAGAAGCTTTTCCATCAAAAAAAGAGGATGAACTGTTTGATTTAGAGTTTACTGAAGATGCTTTAGAAAAAGAGTTTGATGTTTTGGATAAAGAGAAAAAGAGTGATAGCAAAGAAGTAGAAAAAGAGGAACTTTTTGATTTTGACTTAGATAGCAATAATGGATTAGATTTAAATCTTGATGTCTTAAGTGATGATAAAATAATAGTTGAAAAGAATCTTGCTGATAACGATAAAAAAGAAGAAAAAGTTGAAATTGAGACAAAGAGTGAAGAGATTATTGAAATGCCAAGTAAAAAAGTAAAAAATAGTGAGATGCAGGTAGAGACAAAAATTTTAGACCAATCTGAAGTATTGAATATTAAAGATATTCTTGAAAATGATGAAGATTCTACTGTTGAGTTGGATGAGCTAATGACTCCTGCTGTACAGATGATTAGAACTACTGATGAACCTAAGAAAAAAGAGAAAAAGAAAAAGGTTAAAAAAGTGGATGAATCTCCTTCGATACCAGCCGATGCTGTGATAGATACACTTACTGCACTTCCTGTAGAGACATTAAAAGGACTTTTAGCTGGTGCGACAATTAAAGTTAGTATTAAATTTCCAAAAGTGAAGTAGATGAGAGGAGCTATTTTAGTGCTTTCTGGCCCTTCAGGAGCAGGGAAGAGTACCATTATTAATCATGCTAGTCCTCATATTGGCGACTATTATTTTTCTATCTCAACCACCACCCGAAAGCCCCGAGAGGGCGAACAGCATGGAGTTGATTATTATTTTGTGAGTCATACAGAATTTGAGGATGGCATTAAAGCAGGAGATTTTTTAGAGTATGCAACCGTACATGGTAACTACTATGGAACTTCTTTAAAACCTGTAAATACTGCTCTTGACGAGGGAAAACTGGTTATTTTTGATATAGATGTTCAAGGGCATCGTTTGGTACGTGCTAAAATGGGAGATTATGTGACCTCGGCATTTATTACTCCACCTACACTTCGTGAATTAGAGAAGCGTCTTTATGCACGTTCAACTGATGATAACTCTGTAATTGAGCGACGAGTAGAGAATGCAAAAGCTGAAATCGAAGCCGTTAACGAGTTTGATTTTGTCATTATTAATGATACGGTGGAACTTGCTTCTACTCAGTTTTCAACCATTGCAAATGCTGCTAGATTGAAACAAAGCTCTCAAGAGTTGGAGAAATTGGTACAAAACTGGAAAAATTAACTAAAATAGAGTATAATCTTGATAAATCATCTCAATATATTATATTGAGAAAACTTATCAAAGGATATACAGAATGCCAGGTGGAATAGAATTAGCCGTTATCGTTGGAGTAGTAATACTTCTTTTTGGAGGTAAAAAAATACCAGAATTAGCAAAGGGACTTGGTAAAGGTATTAAAGATTTTAAGTCAGCTGTAAAAGATGATGAAAAACCAGAAGAGAAAGTAGCAGATGTTAAAGAGATTAAAACAGATGTAAAAGAGACTACTGTAGAAGCTCAAAATACAACTACAACTACTGCTCCAAAAGCATAAATTAAATAAGATATTCTATCTTTTTTGATAGAATATCAATGTTAGACCTATCTTATAACCCTACAAATCACGGAAACATACATGAAAATCAAATTAGAACTTAGTAAAATTATTGAAAATGCACTTAAAAATGCAAATATTGAAGCAGATGATATTGTTATCTCTGATGCTACAAAACCCGAGTTTGGAGACTATCAGTTTAATGGAGTCATGAAGCTTGCCAAAATTTTAAGACAAAATCCAAGACAAATTGCCAACAATGTTGTGGAACATATTGATACCACAGGTATGGTTTCAAAAGTTGAAGTGGCAGGACCTGGGTTTATTAATATTTGGTTAAGTGATACGTGGCTTTCATTACAAGCAAATGCTATTATTGACGATGAGCGAGTAGGGGTGGGTTATGTGAGTAGACCTAAAAAAGTAGTTATTGATTACTCTGGTCCAAACATGGCAAAACAGATGCATGTTGGGCATTTGCGTTCTTCTATTATTGGCGATACTTTGGCTACGTTATTAGAGTTTTTAGGCGATGATGTGATTCGTCAAAACCATATTGGAGATTGGGGAACACAGTTTGGTATGCTAATTGCCTATCTTGAAGAGCAGGGTGCAGATGGTAACACTACCGAGCTAAAAGATTTAGAGCAGTTTTACAAAGATGCCAAAGTTCGATTTGACCAAAGCGAAGAGTTTGCAGATAAAGCACGTGAATATGTGGTAAAAATTCAGAGTGGAGATAAACACTGCTTAACATTATGGCAAAGTTTTATTGATGCTTCTTTAGGTCACTGTGAAGAGGTTTATGAAAAATTAGGAGTAAACTTAACGCGTGATGATGTTCGTGCAGAGAGTTTTTACAATCCTAAACTCTCAAAAGTTATTACAACGCTTCAAGAAAAAAATCTTTCAACCAAATCCGATGGTGCAGAGTGTGTCTTTTTAGAGGGTTCAGATGTTCCTGTAATTATTCAAAAAGGCGATGGTGGTTACTTATATGCCACTACTGATTTGGCTGCATTAGAGTTTAGAAGCCAAGAGTTAAAAGCAGAGCGTATCTGTTATGTAGTAGATGCTCGTCAAGCAGGACACTTTAAGCAGGTCTTTACCATTGCAAAACAAGCAGGAATGGTTGATGAAAAAGTATCACTAGAACATATTGGTTTTGGAACAATGATGGACAAAGGTGGAAAACCTTTTAAAACCAGAGATGGTGGGGTTATTAAACTTATTGACCTTCTTGACGAAGCTGTAGTAAAAGCAAAAGCTTCAATTAAAGAGCGAGATGCACACAGTGAAGAGGAGCTAAATAATATTGCCAATGTTGTAGGAATTGGAGCTGTTAAATATGCTGACCTAAGTATTAGCCGTGAATCAAACTACATTTTTTCATGGGATAAAATGCTCTCTTTCGAGGGAAATACAGCTCTTTATATGCAGTATGCTTATGCACGAATTCAATCTATTTTACGAAAACACAACGCAGAGATAAATGGCGATATTATTATCAGCGATGAGACCGAACACCGTTTGGCTCTGATGCTTCTAAAATTTGAAGATACTTTAACAAAAGCCTCTATTGATGCCACACCACACACAATTACAGGCTATCTTTATGATGTGGTAACGCTCTTTATGAAATTCTACGAGTTAAACCCTATCTTAAAAGGTGGCATCGAAGAAGAGGTTAAAATGAGCCGTTTACAACTTGCAAGACTAACAGCTTCTGTAATTAAAAAATCGTTAGATATTTTGGGTATTAAGGTTGTGGATAAGATATAATACTATTTTAAAAGGAGTTTTATCTTATGAAAGCCATTATTATTTTAGCCATTTTATTAGCAATTGGTCTAATTATTCTATTCTATAAAAGAGAAAAAGATATTCAAAAAATGCTTTTTTCTCTCTTTATCCTCTCTTCTATTATTGGTTTAGCTGTTGTTGGGAATGTAATGCGTTCGCTTCTTCCTCTTTTTTTAGCTCATATTGTGGCTCTTATCTTTTCGTATGGGGCGTTGCTTTATTATATTTTTAGAGACAGAACAGAGTGGATATGGTGGTTATTGCCTGTTGGAACATTGGCTTTATATATTTTCTTTGCTTGGGCTGGAAATGAACACTTGGTTGGGTTAGGGTAATCTTGATATATATCAATCTACTGATACTACTATTATTCTATAATTTTCGATAATAAAAAGGATTTAATTATGATAATTTCAAGTTATATGAGAAGTGAACACCGAGAGTGTGATGAGTTATTTGCTACAGCAGAAAAATCAGTAATAGATGGTAATTTTGAAGAGGCAGAGAAACAATTTCTTCTTTTTGCAGATGAGACACTTAGACATTTTAAAAAAGAAGAAGAGACTCTTTTTCCTACATTTGAAAAAATTTCAGGAAGTAGTGAAGGTCCTACTATGGTTATGCGTCATGAACATGAGCAGGTTCGTGGGCTTATTGGTAAAATGGCAGGAGCTGTTGAGAGTAAAGATACTGATGCCTATTTATCTATGGCAGAGTCTATGATGATTCTATTACAACAACACAATATGAAAGAGGAGCAGATGCTCTATGCAATGTGTGACCGAATGATTCCTAAGGATGAAAAAGAGAAGACATTAGAGACGATGAAAGCTGTAGAGTTGTAAATAGGATTATGGATAAAATTTTTCTTGATGCACGGGAGATGGAACACCCTGAACCTTTGCAAATTTCTTTGTCTCATCTTCAGAGTATGACTAATGAACAGTATCTCTATATGATAAATGTTAGAAAGCCTATTCCTTTGTTAGAGATTGCAAAAGAGAAAGGTTTTATCTGTTTTACTGCTCAGGATGCCACTCAAATTTGGCATATATTGATTAGTCGAAATTCAGAAATTGTTTTAGAGGAGTTACTAGATGTTTAATCAAGGTGGTCTCTCTTTAGAGCAAGCTCCTCCTATTTCTGTTGTTCTTCGTTTTTTTGTTACAGCATCTATTTTTGGTGTTCTTTTAGGGCTTTTTTTACTTGCAGAGACTCTAAATATCTCTTCGTTTTTAGTTAATAATAAGCCTGTTATTATTGTAGATACCTTAGCCCTTGGGGTTATGGCATCGTTTATGTTGGGTGCATTGTTTCAGATGTTACCTGTGATTGCAGGAGTTGTTATAAAAATGCCTACTAAAAAAGCAATGATTGTGCATCTACTCTTTGTTGTGGGTGTACTTATTCAACTTTATGCTTTTTCAGATGCTTCAACACCATTGCTCTATTTTTTAGCTTCAGCCTATTTGGGTCTTGGACTCTTCTATGCTCTCTATTTAATGCTAAAAGAGCTTGTCAAAATAAAAGACCACTCCAGCTCTTCTAAAGGAATGATATTTTCACTTCTTTCCTTCTCTTTAGCAATACTGTTTGGTATCTACTTACTTTTGACTTTTGGTACGTATATTGATGGCTCATCTTTTACTCAGGTCAAAGAGCTTCACTACTCTTTTGCTCTGTTTGGTTGGCTCTCTTTATTGATTGTTTCGGTCTCTTTTCAAGTAGTAGAGATGTTTTATATTACGCCTAAATATCCACTATTAATGAGTAAATATTTAACGCTTAGTATCTTTATTTTACTTCTATTAAAAACCATAGCAATTTTTATGGGAATGCAAACATCACTTATAACAGCACTATTGAGTATACTTTTTATGCTTTATGCAGGGGTTACAATTCAGAGGCTCTATTATCGTAAACGTCCTACTTCTGATGCAACAGTATGGTTTTGGCGTTTGGGTATGGGCTTGCTTATTGTGAGTATGTTTATTACGTTATTAGATACATTTATCAATATACCTCTTGAAGTTAAAATGTTAAGTTATCTCACATTTATAGGTTTTGGATTGAGTATTGTCTTTGCGATGGTCTATAAAATAGTACCATTTTTAACATGGTTTCATCTCTCTAATCAAGGGTACATGGAAGCTCCTATGATGCATGACATTATTCATCCTAAAAAGGCAAAAAAGCATTTTTATATTCATGTAGTGATGTTGGTAGTTTTGATGATTACACTATTTTTTAACTCTTTTATAGGGGAGTTATTAAGTGCTATTTTAGTTCTAGTATCATTTTCTTGGTTACTCTATAATCTAATTTATGCAATTAAAAAGTATCAGTATACACAGAAACATACTAAAAAAATTGAGTGGTAAGTGCGTTCTTTAACGCACTTTAGGTATTAACTATTTTTGTGTAAAACTAACTCTAAAAATGTCTCTGTTTTTAGTGAAGCTCCACCTACTAAAACACCATTTACATTTTCAATAGCAGAAATTTCAGCGATATTTGCACCTTTGACACTTCCACCATATAGTAGAGGTCTATCTACAACTTTTTTAAGTGCATTATGTGTTTGGGTAATCTCTTCTACCGATGCTGTTCTTCCTGTTCCAATTGCCCAAATTGGCTCGTAAGCGACTACAAAGTTTTCATAGGTAGTATCAACTCCTTCAAACTGAGAAATCAGATGTTCCATAACGGCTTCGATTCCTTGCTCTCTTACCTCTAAGGATTCGCCAATACAGTAGATAATCTCAAAACCTTGCTCTTTAAAAAAAGCAAACTTTCTAGCGACCTCTTCTTGTGATTCGCCTAGAGTATCTCTTCGTTCGCTGTGACCAATTA
>CAYPCV010000183.1:0-3749 GCA_964409295.1 uncultured Sulfurovum sp. | reverse complement strand
TTTTTGGCTTCTGCTCCTGTATCGTTGTCTTTATATTGTAAATTATCATAGGTATTCCGAAAATCAACTGAAAATTTAATATTGTCATAAGCATCATGAGCTTTTACTTTATTAATTTTTTTATTGAGTGATTTAATCTTTTTCTCTAATTTTGCTAAACGCTCATCATCTGATTTTTTTGGAGCATCCTCTGCAAAAGCAGAGATACTTAATAGTGTAATAAGTGAAAGTCCTAATATTTGTCTGTTCATATTTTCTCCTTTGATTAATCTAATTCTAGTACACGTTCAGCTACAAACATAAAGAGTATAAATACTCCAATTGCTCCTAAACCAATTCCAAGTTCAGTCATAGATGGTGCATAGCTTGTAATTAGGCTTGGAACTTCTTGGTACTCTTTTATTTTCATTGTCTGTAGAGGAACAACTTGAACACCTTCTATCACATTGATTCTAGAGAACATAACCCCCACCAAACCAAAGAATGAAGCAATACAGAATAGACCAATCTTTTTAGCAGAACCAAATGCCACAACAAAAAGAGGTAAAATAATACCCAGTCCAAGTTCAAAAATTAAAAAATTACTGCTGGTATAAATATATTCAATAGCCTCAACTTTTCCTGGTACAGAACCGTAAATACCTGTAAGGTATCGGACGATGTACATAATAAGAAGTAGCGATAAAAGTGCAATAGATACTTTTTTAAGAGCTAGTACAGCTTCTATAAAATCATCTCTTTTAAATATTACCGTTATTAATGTAAGTAAAAATATTCCTCCCAAGATAGCTGTTGCCATAAATTCAATTTGGTAAAAAATTCCTGCCGAGAATGGACGAGTATTTAAGAGTCCAAAAATTGACCCTGCTGTTAATACTGATGAGTTAGCAAAAATAATAGCAAAAAGTGCAAACAGTTTTGTAGGTCCAATATTTTTACTGTAAGAGATAAATGTTAAAACAGTAAAGAGCATAAATGCAGGGTAAAAGACACCTAACCAAAATAGTGCAGAGGTAACGTTACCACTTAATGCTGTATAGATAACCATGGTTACAGGGTGTCCAACTTCAAATAAAAATGCTGTAAATCCAGCAAATAATGAGAGAAGACCAAATATTAGAAGTCTCTTCTTTAGTGGTTGGATAACTTGTATATCAAAAAAGATTCCACTGGCTGCTACAACAATACTACCCATAGCCACAGCAACAAAAAACTCATAAGAGGCAACAAGAAAGCCCCATGGATGTTCACGCGTTACATTATATGCATGATGCCCATGTGCAAAAAAGTTTGCTACTCCATAAAGATAAAAGAGTATTAATCCAATAGTAATTCCTGCCAAAGCAAGGGTTACAGGTGTTTTTTTAAAGTTAAAAGAGATGTTCTCTTTTAATGGTATATAATCATTAATTTTCATCATTACTCCCTTATGTCAAATAGAAAAGTTTTGGTTTAGTACCAAGATTTTCTTTTAATGAAAAGTGTTCTCGGTTTCTAAGTAATACGCTAATTTCACTCTCTGGGTCATCTAAATCTCCAAAGGTTCGTACTTTTGTAGGACAGGTATTCTGACATGCTGTAGTTGTCTCTCCTCGTGCCAATCGTGTATCGGTACAGAAGGTACATTTATCAACAGTCATGGTTCTATCATCAATGTATCGTGCATCGTAAGGACATGCTGTCATACAGTAGGTACATAAAATACACTTATCAGCATCAACTAACACCACACCATTTTCATTGGTAAATGTTGCTTGAGTGGGACAAACCTCTTCACATGGAGCATCATCACAGTGTTGACACTGACTTGGTTGAAACGCTGCTGATGCAATATCCAAGTTTGGCCACTGCCCTGCTACATCATTCACTCCAACCCAAATTCTATGTTTATCAGCACCAAGAAGAATCCCATTCTCCTCTTTACATGCTACTTCACACGCTTTACAATTGATACAATTTTTGTAATCTAAAGCCATTCCATATCTTGCCATAATTACACCTTTCTTATTTCGACATTGGTTTCATGCATTGATGCTGCACCATAAACAGGTTCTGTAACATCTTCAATAATTGCATTATCATTTCCACCATTTTTATACGCCCATGTTAAGGCTTCACTCTCTTCTCCAAATCCATGAACAAAAAAGAGGGTATGTGGGGCGATTTTTTCTGTAGGATAGGCTTTTATCGTGATAGAACCGACTTTACTAGATACTTCTATCTTGTCTCCAAAGTTAATTCCTTGCATTTTAGCCACTCTTCTATTTATCCACAGATAATTTTCCATAATCAAGTCTCTTAGCATTGCATTGTTTGACGTTCCACTTTGAGTAAACTGTGCGTGCCTTCCTGTAAGAAGTCTGAATTTCCCTTTTTCTACTTTAAAGTTATATTCATCCTTCCATACAGGCATTGGGTCAACACCTTTAGTCGCTAGGTTAGAGATGTTACATTCTACTTTTTTACTTTTTGTTTTTGGTTTTCCACCATTAACGCTGTAGTATTTTTTGTTTTCAGGATAGTATTGATGCTCATTAACAGAGGTTGCTTTATAGTATTTTTCCATATCTGGATAGAAAACACCATGCTCTTTTAGTGCTTTAACGGCTTCTTCTCCATAGATACCTTTAACCATGTGTTCATTTACTTCTTCTTGTGTGTGTTTGAACGGTAGGGTTAAATCAAACTCTTCATAGAGTTCAGCCTCGATTTGACTAGCTGTTTTTACAGGAGCTACAGGTTTAGAAGGAGTAATAACAGTACCATTACTGTCCATCTCAACTTTTGCTACTTTTGGTGTTGGAACAACAAGTGAATCTTGAACTTCTCCATCATACTTTTTGGTTATCTCCCAAAGAGGTTTAGAGATTTTTTCAGTTAATCCTTTCATTATCTCCATCACTGGTCGGGTCTCGAACATTGGTTCAATAACTCTGTTTCGTTGAGCAATAGAAGGCTCAATTCCTGCAAATGTTTTAACAGGGTCGGTTCTTTCTAAATAGGTCGCTTCGGGTAAAACCACATCTGCATACATAACTGTATCGCTTGGCATGGTATCAATCGTCACTACAAGTTCCATTCTTTTTAGCATTTCAGCTGTTTTTTTGCTGTTTGGCATGTTCATCATAGGATTGTGCTTATAGACAAACATCCCTCGGACTTTATATGCCATACGCTCTTCTAGGAAACGGTTTCTCCATGTTAGCCATGAACCTCCACCTGAGACAATGGAACAGTCGCTATATGGAGCTTCTCCTTTTTTACGACCTTTTCTTTTCTCTACAGCTCTTGATTTTGCTTGGTCATAAAGAGGTTCAAGCCCTTCATGTTTACCAAGTTTGAGTTTTTTACCAAAAATCAACCCACCTTTAGTATCAATACCTCCACCTAGGGCTTGGAAAATAGCCATAGCACGACGTAGTTGGAAATCATTTTTTGCAAAAGTACTTCGTCTACCTGGGTAGTAGATAGCTCGTGGTGCATGCACCATAAATTCTCGGGCTATCTCATAAATATCTTTAGCTTTAATAGCTGTGATTTTTTCTGCCCATTCAGGGGTGTAGTTTTTGTCTAGTATGTGTTTTTGATACTCTTCAAAATCATTAAAATTTTCAGCAACATAAGCTTTATTATAAAGCTCTTCTTTTAGAACAACATAGGTTAGAGAAAGGACTAATGCCAAATCAGTTCCAGGGTTAATTCCTAACCACTTATCAGCTTTTGCAGCAGTATTTGTAAAGCGTGGGTCA
>CAYPCV010000182.1:0-3877 GCA_964409295.1 uncultured Sulfurovum sp. | reverse complement strand
TAAAATAGTATTGATGTTAAACTCTGCTAACTGTTCAATGCCAACTTCGCCTGTAAATGCACCATTTTCTACAGGGTAAGCATTTTGAGTACCTATTGTAAAATCAGCACTTTCATATTCATCTAATGCCGTTAATGGAGGAAAAATATAGACTTTGTCGTTAGGACTTTTTTTAATAAGTTGAGGCTGAAGTTTTCCGAGGTACTCTCTTGTAGATTGTCTTGTGTGATTTGTTTTAAAATTTGCTGCGTATATCAATGGTTACCTTTTTGTGATGTAATAAAATTGAGATTAAAAGGTGTAGTCGTGGACTACACCCTACGGACGTTATGCTTTAAGTGCTTCAATGCCTGGAAGAGCTTTACCCTCAATCAAGTTAAGACTTGCTCCACCACCTGTACTTACAAAAGTCATCTCTTCAACATCTCCTGCTTTTTGAGCAACATCAGCTGTATCTCCACCACCAACAATGGTTGTAGCGTTAGAATCAGCAATATTATGAGACATCTTTAAGCTCCCTTTTGCAAACTTATCCATTTCGTAAACACCCATTGGCCCATTCCAAATAATAGTTTGAGCATCGTTTAGAACCGAACGGAAGAGTCGAGATGATGCAGGACCAATATCAAGACCCATCCAATCATTTGGAATCTCTTGTGTCGTTACATATTTTGCAGGAACCGTATCTGAAAATTCAGGAGCAACAATCACATCGACAGGTAAGTAGAACTTAACCCCTTTTTTACGAGCTTTAATCATAACAGTTCTAGCTTCGTCAAGTAAATCATCTTCTACCAATGAGTTTCCTATCTCATACCCTTGAGCTTTTAGGAATGTAAATGCCATTCCTCCACCAATAATTACTTTATCTACCTTATTGAGTAGTTCACGAAGTGCTTCGAGCTTACCTGAAACTTTAGAACCTCCAACAACGGCAACAAATGGTCGAATAGGGTTTGCCAATGTTTTATCAAAAAACTTAACCTCTTTACTCAATAAGAATCCTGCTGCTCTGTGGTCTTGGCCAAAGAGTCTCGCCATGGCATCAATAGAAGCGTGGGCTCTGTGACATGCACCAAAAGCATCATTAACATAAATATCAACCATGCTTGCCAACTCTTTTGCAAACTCTATATCATTTTTTGTTTCGCCCTCTTCATAACGAAGATTTTCCAAAACAAGAACTTCGCCTGTTTTAAGAGCTGAAGCTTTTGCTTTTGCATCGGCTCCTACGACATCTTTTGCCAACTTAATATCAGAAGCCAAACGAAGTAGGGTATGAAGACGGGTTACAACGGTTGCCAAAGAGTATTTATCTTCATAAACATTTGGTGTTGGTCGCTCATAGTGAGATGCCAAAATAACTTTACAGTCATGGTCTAGACAGTATCTAATTGATTGTAATGCACCACGAATTCTTCTATCGTCTGTAATATTTCCATCTTCATCTTTTGGAACGTTAAAGTCACACCTGATAAATACCGTTTTTCCTGCTATTTCAATATCTTTTAATGTTTTCAACTTATGCTCCTTTACTTACATGAACAGCCATGTCTACTAGACGTACTGAATAACCCCACTCATTGTCGTACCATGATAAAACTTTTACCATATTGTCACCAATTACTTGAATGGTATCCATTGCTACAACCGTACTCTGCTCTTCGCCCACAAAATCTTGTGATACTCTAAACTCATTATCAACACCCAAAATACCTTTGTGAGAGCCTTCACTTGCTTTTGTAAATGCCTCTTGAACCTCTTCTACGGTTACATCTTTTCCTAAATTAACCGTTAAATCAACCATTGATACATCAGGAGTAGGAACACGGATAGCTTGACCGTTTAGTTTTCCTTTTAGTTGTGGTAAAACTTTTGCAATCGCTTTTGCAGCTCCTGTGGTGCTTGGAACAAGATTAGTCGCACCACTTCTTCCTTTTCTTGGGTCTTTTTTATGTTTACCATCAAGAATTGGTTGAGAACCTGTATAACTGTGAATTGTTGTCATAAGTCCAGACTCAATTCCAAAAGCGTCGTCT
Organism: uncultured Sulfurovum sp.; assembly: GCA_964409295.1. Taxonomy (GTDB): domain Bacteria; phylum Campylobacterota; class Campylobacteria; order Campylobacterales; family Sulfurovaceae; genus UBA1140. The sequence goes on along the minus strand of CAYPCV010000182.1, from coordinate 1,838 downwards.
AAAACTTTTGCTACAGGTGCTAGACCATTTGTAGTACAACTTGCATTAGATACAACAGCTTGACCAGCATATTTATCTTCATTTGCACCAATTACAAAGGTTGCTGTATCATCTTTTGCAGGAGCAGAAAGAACAACTTTTTTGATACCACTGTCAATGTATGCTTGAACCGACTCTTCTGTCAAGAACGCTCCTGTACACTCCAAAACAACCTCTGCACCACATCCAACAAAATCAATTTTTGCAGGGTCTCTCTCTCCAAAGAGCTTCGCTTTTGTAGTTCCTATATTTACAAAACCATCTTTTACTGATACATCTTTTCGTGTACCATGAACAGAATCGTACTTTAACCCATATTCAATAATATTTTCAGCTCCACTTGCATTGACTGCTACCAACTCTAAATCATCTCTATCTGCTACAATTCTTGCAACACACCTTCCAATTCTTCCTAATCCATTAATTGCAACTTTTACTGCCATCTTTTTATCCCCTTTGTTTAATTAGTATGTTCAGCTATTTATGCTAAAATTACTTATATGTTACATAAATAGAGGTTATTATTTGTTTAAAGATAGATTAGAAAGGGTTGCACTTTTTGGTGGTAGTTTCGACCCTCCACACTTTGGGCATAAAGCTGTAGTGAAAGAGGCATTAAAAGTCTTGGACATTGATCGATTAATTATTGTTCCTACTTTTTTAAATCCCTTTAAAAATTTATCGTATTTGACGGCAAAAGAGCGTTTATACTTATCGAAACAGATGTTTTCAGAGTTTGAAAAGGTTTTGGTAGATGCTTATGAAGTAGATGAAGCTAAAGCAACTCCTACAGCTCAAACGTTAAAATATTTTCAAAAACAGTACGATGTTGGCTACATTATTGTAGGAGCAGATAATCTAAACTCTATTGATACATGGTATAATTTTGAATGGCTAAACCAAAATATTACTTGGGCTGTTGCTTCAAGAGTAGGGTATACAATAACAAGTAATAAATTAAGAGCATTTAGGCTTTTAGAAGTTGATGCAGATATAAGCTCGACAGAGATACGAAATAAACAGTTGAAGGAAAATTCATAGAATGAATATAGATGAAAGAGTAGAAAGAATAGTTAGTTATTTAGACAGTAAAAAAGCAGATGAGATTGAAGCTTTTGATTTAGAAAAAGTTGATTATTTAGCAAAAAGAGTAATCATAGTAAGTGCATTGAGTGGAAAACATGCCTCTTCTTTGGCAGATAATCTAAAAAAAGAGCTTAAGCCTCTAGGCGAAGATTTTTTACATATTGATGAGAGTGATGAGTGGGTAGTAATTGATTTAGGAGATATTTTAATTCATGTTATGACCCAAGATGCAAGACAAACCTATTCGATAGAAGATTTTCTAACAGAACTTTCTGATGGAAAATTTAAATCTCAACAGATAACATAATATACTCTATCGGCTCTTGCCGATAGTAAAAATCCCTAAAAACTTTAAAAAAATTACTTTTTTACCCACTTTTTAAAGTAATCTCTATATCCTTTGTACTATAAAATAGATAGTTTGCTAACTATATCGAAGCATTAAAAAAAATTATCGAGGATAACTAAAAGTCAACTACCCCACCCTAAAGGGTGAGGCTTGAAGATTTTTAAGCGACTAAGTCGTTTAATTTTAATCTTGGTGGATGGTTGACGCACCCATATCTCTTAGCTACTACTTTTGGTTAGTAAAACTGATTATTTCTCCTCATTGTCATAAATGGCTATATCTCCGAAATAAAGGAATAGAGATGCAAAGCAGTTCAGTACTGCTCTACACAGATGAGTAATAATTTGATTATTGCTTGTGCAAA
>CAYPCV010000181.1:0-16733 GCA_964409295.1 uncultured Sulfurovum sp. | reverse complement strand
AATACTACGGTTGTTATAGATAACAATAATAGTGAAACAGATACAATTATTGATACGATAGCACCAGATAAACCTACCCTAACAACGACTCCAAGCTCTACAGAGCAAAATAGTATAACTGTAGAAGTCAATGGAGAAGTTAACAGTACAATTTTTGTAAATACAATAAAAATTATACAAATAGGTGAGAGTGGAAAGGAAAGTATTACTCTAAATACTTCAGGAAGTGATGGAAATAAAGTCTTTAATATCCTATTAAAAGATAGTAGTAATAATCAGAGTGAACCATTAATTTTAACAATTCTTAAAACCTCTACTCCAGTATTGGATACAACAGCACCAAATGCACCAACATTAATAACAACACCAAGATTTACGAATCAAGAGAGTATTACTGTTCAAGTTAATGGAGACGCCAATGCCGTACTTTTTATAAATGACTTTTCTTCAGGAACTTTAAATGCACAAGGATTACTAAGTGTAGCTTTAAATACCTCTGGAATCGATGGCGAAAAGGATTTTAACTTAACATTAAAAGATAGCAGTTCTAACGAAAGTCCTCAACTTAATATTAAAATAATAAAAGATTCAATACCTCCTGCTCAGAACTCAACTATAGACTCTCTAACAACAGACGATACAACACCTCCACTTAGTGGAAACTTACCATCGGGAGAGAATGATAGCAATACCAGTAACTATACAATTAAAATAAAAATAGATAATGATGACTATACAGCAGTCAATGAGCAAAATGGAAGATGGAGTATACCTGATGACACAATTAGTGCCTTGGATATAGGAACACATGATATTAATATCACAGTTACCGATGAGGCAAACAATTCTAGCTCCACTGTTATATCTAATAAAATCAATATTGACAATACAGGTTTTTTTATTGACAGTGCTGTTGAAGGTATAAAATATATCTCTGGAGCATACAATGGCTATACCGATAAAGATGGACTCTTCAAATATGATAAAGGGGCAGGAGTTACCTTTTATATAGGCGATGAGTTAACAGGAATTCCTTTAGGAACAGCTACTGAGAAAATTGACCCGTTCAACAGTCAAAGACGTATTATTACACTCTTTGATTTAGCTGGCTCACAAGATGAGAACAGTGTTCGTGTTATTAATATGGGTAAATTATTACAATCACTTGATGCAGACAATGATGTTGCTAATGGTATAACCATTGATGAGAGAACCAAAGAGTCCATTGCCCTATTAGGACTAAACAATAGAATTGATTTTGATTTAGATATAGAGACATTTCATAATCATAATGATATTTATGAACTCTTTAATGACCTAGCAGGACATTTTGGAGAACATAGAGGATTACTTGATACAAAAGATGTACAGGCACATCTTGTTTCTATGCGAGACAATACTCTAGTAACTAAAAGTTATGAAATAGAGAAAACAAGTGGCGAAAAAGAAGTTACTAGAGTGCTTAGTGGTGTATTCCAATCTGTGAATGGCGTTGTTGAAGGCTTAGAGTATCGGTCAGGCAATCAATTTGGAAGAACAGATAGTAGTGGAACATTTACATATGAAGAGGGTAAAACTGTAAAATTTTACATCTATCAATTAGAATTAGGAACAACAGAAGCCAAAGCCGTAGTAACCCCTGCTGATTTAGTTCCTGCAACCTCTTTTAATCATCCAAAACCTAGAAATATAATACGACTACTAAATGCATTTGATGCACCAAACTCATCAAATATTCTTATTGATAATGCCGTAAGAGAGGCTTTAGAAAAGTATCGTTCACAAATAGATATAAACCTTCCTGATGGAAAAGCCAACACAGAGCTTAATATTCCACAAGGAGTTGACGAATTTGGAGCTCAATTTGAAGATTTTGAGATGGGTAAAGATATTTTAGATGAAATTGACACAATTAGAGGGAGTCTATAATGAAAAAAAATATAATACGATTAAGTTTAATCACAACACTATCACTATCTACTCTCTTTGGAGTAATGGATAGTAATGTCGATATAAATACGAGTAGCTTAAAATCAGCAAGTATCGCAAGTGATGTAGATGCTCAATTAGAAAAAATCTATGAGGGAGTTCGAGAGTTTCATATATTTAGAATTCAATTTAGTATGTGGAGTGGTATGGATACATTTACAACACTAGTTACTGGACAAAATGGATTTCCCATCTTCTCTGCCAGAAGTGATAAAGACCCCAAATATACTGACTATCCTATAGATTATGCAAATAATAGACTAAAACGATACCGTCCTGTACGCCCTCCTGCATCGGAACTGCACTACTATACCGATAACAATATTGAATTAGGAGATGCAAATACCTCTACCTATTCCGCACCAATAGTAGCAGGAGGAACAATTGGAAGTGGTCGTGTTATTGTAATGGGAAGTCATCTCTATGACTCTATATTGGTTAATCCTCGAAACTACTCTGACAATGCAAATAATAGGGATACAACATCCATTGTTGATTCTCCTGATATGGAGAATTTTTTTCATAATACCCTAGCTTGGTTAAGTGAACAGAATCCTGATGAGAATTTAAGGTACTCAAGAACAGGAACAGCTATTAAAATATTGTCAAACAAAAATAAAGCCTCTTTTGTCAAAGCATATATGAACAGTTACAATTTTGTACCATTTAACATACATAGTAACTTTAATATCGTAAGTAATGAAAATCCAAAATACATTCCAACATGGCAAGAGGCATCAGATAATGGACTCCTTGACCCAAGTGAGTATCCTATTATAATCTTAGAAGATTTTCAAATGAGAACCTCATTTACATCATACAGTAACCCAAATGATGAGATTGATGGAACTGTACGAAGAACAGGCATGGACGAAGTTGAATTAATTATTGAGTACATCCGTCAAGGTGGTGGTGTTTTAATTATGGAGTCTCCTAAATTTGCAGATGAGTTAGGTGTCGTAGAGACTGCATCTAATGAAATTCTTAAAAAAGCAGGAATTACCAACTATTTTGCAAATAATAAATCCGATGTTAAACTATTACCAAATAATAATGAAATAGGTGGTGTCGCTAAATATGATATGTGTGTGGGAGACTATATCGGGCATACCGACTTACAAAGACGATTAGAACTAGATGACTATAGCAATGTACCTACCACCCTAGAGGGATTAAAAAGTTTGCTAGAACAAAATGATAAACTATCCTACCTTGAAGAAGTTCTAGGAAGAAGAGAGCGAAATATTTTTAAAGAGGGAAACAGTACAAACGTATTAACTTCTAGTGACTGTGGTATGGTCGAAGTTACACTAGAAGATGGGAATAAAACAAATATTCAAACCAACTTGGTTAAAGGAGATGGTATTTCAGAGCAACATCAATACGATAGATATGCTAAATACCCTATTGACTTAAATTTTGTTCAAGCCCAAGGAGATGTTGGAGGAAGTATGAACACCCTTCTAGCTCATGAAGTTAAAGAGAATCTACTTTCAGAAGTTGATTTAAACCGAGAATACACCAATATGTCAGCACTTCTACTCAATGATGCCGTTTTTACAGGAGAAAAATTTGAGAGTTTAAATGAGATGATGAACAAATATAAGAGTGGTGGAAGCTTTGTAAATGCCAATGGAGAGTTTTACCCTGGATTTTCATTTACTACAAATAAAGTCCTAGATTTTAGAGAAAAACCCGTTACACGAATTATGCTTGAACGAGCTTTTTATGATAAAACACTTAAATATGACCCATCTCAATTCCCTGGACAGACAAGTTCTACAGGTTCAAATAAAACAGCTAAAATTTTCTTGAAACGAAACACAAATTATCAAAAATGGTATGCAGGAAACATGCAATCAACAGGACTTTACGCTCCTGCTCATCAAGATATTACGGTCACTTTACCTGCTGGTGTAGATGCAACAAAAATGCAACTACAAATAGGTGTAGGTGATAATGTTGGGGGAATATTTAGACATGAAATCAACTTAAAAAGACCTCCTAAATATGTAAAAAAATATAAATTTACATCAGGAAATACCTTAACTGTACAACACCCTTATGGTGGATTAATTTTCTTGAAATCATTTGATAGTTCAGTAGAAAATAATGCCACAGCAATCGTGAACTTTACAGGTGTACAATCAGCTGTTCGTTTTGTTTTAGATGAGACTACCTCTGATACATGGGAAACAATTAAAACCTCTATTGCTCCAAAAGCAGAACTTGAATCGCACCACTATATTGTCACTGTACCTAGAGCAAACATGGCAACATTAAGTTTTGCAGAAGTATCAGAGATTGCAAGAGGATTTGACACCATGGCAGAGAATGCTTATGACTTTTATGGTTATGACCAAAACTGTTCTGAACCATTTACAGAACATACTCCACCAAGCTGTTCTAATGATGAAAAATTGGCTCATAAAAATAGAGAGGTCTTTGACCCACATATTTCTATTGGTTCAGGACACTCTGGTTATCCAATTATGGTTATGAATTGGAAACCAACGAATACAGGCTTTCCACAAGATGCAACCAATAGCTTTTTACTTTGGCATGAGATGGGTCACAACATGGTTGAGAGTTGGTTGGGTATAGCAGGAGCAACAGAGGTTGCTAACAATGTGATGGCAGGACACCAACAGAAAAGATTTGGTCGAACTCAAAAAAGTATTGCCAATGTAAATCTTATTTTAGCTAAATCACAACCATGGGCAGATGGAGGAAATGCAGGACGATTAATGATGTTTAATCAACTTCCAAAATGGATAGATGCAAATTACTTAAATACGTTTAAAACCAATAATAAAAAATATTATGAAGATAACGGTTCAGTAAGACCCCTATACCCATTCTTGGATGGCGATGGATTTGATGTTTATAAAATTTTACATCGTGAAGCACGCGACAGAACAGCTGAAAATGATAAATATGATGTATGTATGAAACAGAGTGGAAAAACAAAAACAGACATGTTAGCCATTTGTACCTCGGCAATTCTTGAAGTAAATACCAAAGATTGGCTAACAGCATGGAAAGCAGGTGTCATAGGAATCGGTGCTGTAGATGGTGTAAATATTTATAGTGAAGATGGAGCATTAACAGCAAATTTAGATACAGGAGTTACGACAACACCTAATCCAAGTATTGAAAGCTTCTCGGGGAATTAAATCATCTATGTTATACTTACATAAAAAAGTTTAGGAAGAGAAAATGACTGTTACAAAATACTCTGCCAATGGCAATGATTTTGTCATTATTATTAGAAAAAAGAAAAAAGACCGTTCAAAATTAGCTAAACGCCTCTGCCATCGTCAAAATGGTGTGGGTGCTGATGGGTTGGTTGTTGTTATTCCTCATGCAGAGTATGATTTTGAATGGGATTTTTACAATGCCGATGGAAGTCGTGCTACCATGTGTGGAAATGCTTCTCGTGCTGTGGCTCACTTTGCCATGGAAAAAGGTATTTCAGCAGATGGAAAAGCAGAATTTTTAACAGGAGCAGGAGTCATTCGTGCAACAGTCAATGGAAACTACGTTGTCTCAGATATGACAAAACCCATTACTTTAAGTGAAGAGATTCAAGAAGATAATGAAAAATGGTGGTTTGTCGACACAGGAGTTCCTCATCTAATTGTATTTCGTGAAAATATCGACAACTTTGATTTAGAGCAAGCAAAACGTTTGCGTGACAAATACAATGCCAATTTAAACATCTGTAAAGTAGAGAACAATACCTTATATGTACGTACCTATGAACGTGGTGTAGAAGATGAAACATTGGCTTGTGGTACAGGAATGGTAGCCTGCTTTGTTCGTGCTTATAGCGAAGATTTAGTCGATGAAGATGTAAAAGTATTCCCCAAATCAGGTGATGAACTCTATGTTAGTTTAGAAGAAGATGTTTATAAGTTTGGAGGAGAAGTCACAAAAACATTTGTGGCAGAAACAGTAGAATAGATATAAGTTTGCTAAAAAATAGATTTTTACAGGATTATATGATGTAAGCAACACAGTTATCTCACAATAATTATGTTAAAATTGTGACTTATTATTAAATAAGGAATTAAACATGAATAATAAAATAACGCTACTGATTACCTCTCTACTGTTGAGTTCATCACTTCTTTTTGGAAAAACGTTGGTTACCGTCAATGGTCATGCTATTTCAGATACACTTATTCCTCCTGGATATGAAAAGTTAGATGACCTTCAACGTTCAAACCTAATGGAGCAACTCATTAAAGAAGAGTTACTCCATTCAAAACTCCTCAAAAGTTCTTTGGTCAACGATGCTCAATTTAAAAAAGTTTTTAATGAACAAAAGAGAGAGACACAAGAACAATATAAAAAAAGAACTGGAAAAACCCTCAATAAAGATCAGATTAGAGCAATAAAAGGTTCTATCGCTGTGGCACTGTATCAACAAAAAGCCTTTAAAAATATGAAAATATCCAAAAGTGAAATTAAAGATTTTTATAATCAGAATCCACAAAGCTTTAACTACCCAGACTCAATAGAGATTGCCAATATTATTGTACAAACTCAAAGTGAAGCAAATAAAATACATAAAAAATTAAAAAAATCGACAGATTTAGATAAAGATTTTATTAAAGAAGCAAATGCACATAAACAAAATGGTTACATGGGATGGTTTGGAAAAGGTTCTGCACCAGAGAATCTTTTTAATAAAGCCTATAAATATAAACGAAAAACACTTTTAAATGCTCCTGTAAAAACAAAACATGGATACAACATTGTCTACCTTCTAAATAAAAAATCAGCAGGAAACATTAGTTTTTCAGAAGCAAAAGAGCGTATTAAACAGATGCTAAAACAAAAACGTGTTATCGAAAATTTAAAAAATGAGGTTGATGAACTTTACGGTTCAGCTGAAATCATCTATTAATCTTAAGATTATATAAATTATAAAATTAGTTCTACAAAAATATGTTTTTTTAATATTTTTTAATAAAAGAGTGGATATACTTATATACAAGTATCAATACCATATTAAAGGATAGGTTATGAAATTGACGTTTACAAAAGAAACTATTGATGAAGCTATAAGAAATGGTTGTCAAACTATAAGTGAATTAAATGATTTTATTCTTGGGATTGGTCTCTACTCTCCGTTAAGACTTTTAATGAAGTAAGCCTTAACGCCTACTTCATCTTCTCTTTTTTCTCTTTACGATACTCTAAATAGGTAAATAATAAAATAATTGCCACACCTAAATCAATCATTACATCAGCATAATTAAAAACAGCAAAATTAAAACCACAATGCCATGCAACATAATCAACCACACCTTCATGAATAAATCGGTCATATAAATTTCCAAAAGCACCTCCTAAAATTAGACCAATAGGAAAAGCATACTGTTTAAGATAGCCATCATAAAAGACATAAGCAATAATTCCTATAATTAAAATTAGTTGTACCCACTTTAAATTATCTCCTAAGAAAGCTAACATTGAAAAAGCCACTCCACGATTGTAATGCAACTCTAAATCAATACAAGAGCCTTTTAAAATCGTTGCATACTCTACACCATTTACAGCATCCATTGCCATAACTTTTAGGTTTTGGTCAATAATAAATGTACCAACAGCAACTAAAAAGAAGATAACTAAAGAACGCATCATACCAATGCCTTCTTAAAGAATTTAACTGTTTTATCCATCATAATGTGTAAGGAGTGTTGCTCTTTTCCCTCTAAAAGAATACGAAGAAGATTTTCTGTCCCTGAATAACGCACTAAATGACGCATTCCTTTTGACTCAATCTCTGCGAAAAGTTCTTCTGCACCTTTAATTTCAGCAATTGGTAATTTATGAGATATTTTTAAATTAGCTTGCTCTTGAGGATAAAGTTTAAAAATATCAAATGCTTCAGATGCTGTTTTATTGGTCTCTATCATATAAGCAAATGCTTGTAATGCCGATACCAATCCATCTCCTGTTTTTGCATAATCAGAGAAAATCACATGACCACTCTGTTCGCCACCAAAATTAGAACCAATTTTTCTCATCACTTCCAATACATGTTTATCGCCAACATCACTACGTTCCAAAGTTACACCATGAGATAATAGATAATCTTCTAAACCTTGATTACTCATAACCGTTGCAACCACTTTATCATTAGCTAATTTTTTTTCATTTTTTAAATGAATTGCTAATGCTCCAATAAGCTTATCTCCATCTACCACTTCTCCTTTTTCATCTACGATTACAATTCTATCTGCATCACCATCAAGAGCAATTCCTATATCAGCACGCGTTTCAATCACTTTTTGGGATAAAACTTCAGGATGCATTGCCCCACAATTGGTATTAATATTGTATCCATTTGGCTCATTTGCCAAAACAATAACCTCTGCCCCCAACTCTCGAAGAACCATTGGAGCAACGATATAGGCTGCACCATTGGCACAATCAACTACAATTCGTTTTCCATAAAGCGAATATTTTTGAGGAAAAGAGTTCTTAATATGAACAATATAACGCCCAATAACATCATCAATACGCTGTGAACGACCAATCTCTTTTTTGGTTACAAAAGCATTTTCTAAACGACTCATATTGTTATAAATCTCTTCAATCTCTATCTCGCAAGATTTATCTAATTTATTTCCTCTTGAACCAAAAAATTTAATACCATTATCATAATAAGGGTTGTGGGATGCCGTAATCATAATACCTGCATCACAACGCATATTTTCGGTAATAAAAGCAATAGCAGGTGTGGGCATAGGGCCAATCTGAACAACATCAAAACCTACAGCCGTTAAACCTGATACTAAAGCATTTTCAATCATGTATCCTGATTTTCTTGTATCTTTTCCAACTAAAATTTTATTATACTTACTCGTTTTTCTTAGATGAATTCCTGCAGCTAATGCTAAACGCATTACACTCATTGCATTAAGTTTTCCACCTGCTAAACCACGTACTCCATCTGTGCCAAATAGTTCCATTTCTTCACTCCATGTTAAATATTAAAATAGAATCTTAACACACTTAAGTTATAAATCAAAGTGAAAAAAAGGAACTTAGTTAATTTCAATAAGCCCAAAAATAATAATTGTCATCAATTCACTTGCTAAAGAGGCACGAACAACTGAAGAGGTAAGACTCTTCTGATTTTTTAAACTTAGTGCTGTTGAAATACCTATCATAATACCTATAATTGCTGGTCTCATCGTTAGCTCCTTAATATTTTTAAACATATTTTAATATTATATAATAATTTTATTATTTTATTCTTAATTTTCCTGTAAGTTCAGCTAAAATAAATCAAGATATAATACGCCAACTAAAAAAACAGCATCCCGTTACGTATTACAGGATGAGATAAAGGTCAATTTTGAGTGAAAATTTAATTGGTTATATTGATAGCCTAGGAAACATTATAGACACACAGAGTGCTGGCGAAAACAGCGATGCACAAGCTATTGAGTACGATAATTCAACAGCATCTTTAGAGATTGTACGACACTCTACAGCACACCTTATGGCACAAGCCATTACTCAAATGTACACAAATGCTAAATTTTTTGTAGGACCAAATGTAGATGAAGGGTTCTATTATGACTTTAGAGTTGATGAGAAGATTGGCGAAGAGGATTTAAAGAAAATCGAAAAGACCATGAAACAACTCATTAAAAAGAAGTATAAAATAGAGAAGTATGAGATTACAAAAGAGGAAGCATTAGTAAAATTTGCCGATGATGACTTAAAACAAGCAGTACTTACACGAATTCCTGATGGTATTGTTTCTGTTTATAAGCAGGGAGATTTTGAAGATTTATGTCAAGGGCCTCATGTTCCTGCGCTAAGATTTCTGCATAATTTTAAATTAACTCGTGTAGCAGGTGCATATTTGGGTGGAGATGATAGCAAAGAGATGCTTACCCGTATCTATGGTATTGCTTTTGCTGACAAAGAGACTCTTAAAGCCCATTTAACTATGCTAGAAGAGGCAAAGAAGCGTGACCATAGAAAAATTGGTGCAGAGATGGAACTCTTTATGTTTGATGAAGAGAGTGGTGCAGGTTTACCATTTTGGATGCCAAAAGGTGCAAAACTTCGTCATAAACTAGAGACTATTTTACATACAGCACACAGAGTAAGAGGGTACGAGCCAGTAAGAGGTCCAGAGATTCTAAAAGCTGATATGTGGAGAACATCGGGTCATTATGCTTGTTATGGCGAAAATATGTATCTAACTACTATTGATGAGCAAGAGTATGGAATTAAACCAATGAACTGTATTGGTCATATTCAAATCTTTAAACAATCAGGTAAAAGTTACCGTGATTTACCACTAAAATATTATGAGTATGGTGTGGTTCATAGACATGAAAAATCTGGTGTTCTGCATGGATTACTTAGAGTAAGAGAGTTTACCCAAGATGATGCACATATCTTCTGTACACCTGCACAAATTGCCTCTGAAGTTATTGATATTGTAGAGTTTGTTGATAGTGTAATGAAGCTTTTTGGTTTTGAGTATACTATGGAGATTGCAACTAAACCAGAGAAAGCAATTGGAGAGGATGATGTTTGGGATTTAGCCACAGAGGGATTAAAAACAGCACTAACAGAGAATAACCTACCATTTACAATTGATGAGGGTGGTGGAGCATTCTATGGACCAAAAATTGATGTAAAAATTACAGATGCTATTGGTAGAAAGTGGCAGTGTGGAACAATTCAGGTAGACTTTAACCTACCAGAGCGATTTGGTGCAGAGTATGTAGCAGAAGATAATACAAGAAAGCAACCTGTTATGATTCACAGAGCTATTCTTGGTTCATTCGAGCGATTTATTGGAATTTTAACTGAACACTATGCAGGAGAGTTTCCACTATTCTTAGCACCAACACAGGTTATTTTTGTTCCTATCTCTGATAGCCATGTAGCCTATGCAAAAGAGCTTAAAAAAGAGCTAATGAAAATCGAAATTGATTGTGAAATCTTTGATAAAAATGACTCTTTAAACAAAAGAGTAAGAAATGCAGAGAAGCAAAGAGTACCTTATGTAGTCATTATAGGAGATGAAGAAGTTTCTAACAAAAGCGTAGCTATTAGAAATAGACGTAAAAAAGAACAATATAATCTTTCTTTTGATGATTTTATGGTAGAATTAAGCCAACAACTAAATGAAGGTAAAATTTGAGTAGACAAAACAACAGAAATAATAGAGGAAGAAAAAAGCCAGACGACACCATTATGAATGATAAAATCAGAGCTAATGAACTAAGAGTTCTTGGTGATGATGGTGAACAGTTTGGTATTATTTCTCGTGATGAAGCTTTACAAATTGCTGATAATAAAGGTCTTGACTTGGTACTTATGTCACCAAATGCAAAACCACCTGTAGCTAAAATGATGGACTATGGAAAATATAAATATGAGCAAGAAAAAAAGAAAAAAGAGGCAAGAAAAAATCAAAAGACCATTGATGTAAAAGAGGTAAAATTTTCCTGTAAAATTGCTGATGGAGACATTGCCTATAAAGTTAAGCATGCCCGAGAGTTTTTAGAAGCTGGAAAGCATGTTAAACTAAGAGTATTTTTACGTGGTAGAGAGATGGCAAACCCTGAATGGGGAGTTGATGTTCTTAAACGTGTATGGCCAATGCTCGAAGATGTTGGTGTTTTAGAACAAGATGCAAGACGTGATGGTCGTTACGTCAATATGTATGTAACTCCTATTAAAAAATAATTTTACTTTACTCTTCTTTTGTAACCATTTAACATATTATGTTAAATGGTTCTTTACTACCTTAAACAGATACTTCATTCCATTTAACACTAAGGAATATTATGAAAAAACTTTTACTTATACTCGTTACAACCCTAGCACTTTGGGCTCTTTCAACACTTATTATTGGTAATAAAACCCAAGAAAATCTTCAAAACTATATTAATAAGTCCAATAAATTTTATGCAAACAATGGTATAAAATTAAAACTCATAGAGTATGAACACTCTTTTCTAAACTCAACAGCTCAAATTGAGATAGATTTTTTAGACCCAAAAGTCATAAAACTCTTGGAAAAAGAGTATCTACTTCCATTAACGATGAACTATAATATTGAACATGGACCTCTATTTTTTAAAAATGGATTAGGAGTAGGATTATCTAAATTCAATAATTCACTATTGTTGAGTTCTCTATTTAAAGAAGAGACAAAAAAAGAGTTTTTAGCACTGGTTAAAAAAGATATAAAATTACAAAGTGAAATGGTTTTATCCTTTTCTAAAACGCTTCATTATAGAGTAAAAAGTGATGAAATTCTTGTAAATAAAGATAAAAAAATATTTTACATGAGTCCATTTACCCTTCAAGGAGTAAGCGACATTGAAACTTTCAATGGAGAAGGAACAGTAAAAATTGCAAAATTTAAGCTTAAAGAAGAAGAGACAAATAATGGTATAGAACTGGATAACATTATAGCAAATATGAAGATTAATGAAATATTTAAAGAGAGTCTACTTTTTGGAGATTTTAAATTTTCGATTGCTAAAATTTTAATAAATGATGCACTTAATCCTAAATTTAAAAAGATAGATATTTCTATGGATGGAGAGATGAACAACAGACGTGTGAGTCAAAACAGTATGGATAGTAATTTTATAGGAACCATTCATCTAGCCAATACTCAATTAGAAAAGCAGTTTCAAGAGTTAGAGAGTATTAAAATTGCAATGAAGATGAAAGAGTTAGGAATCAAAGGGATGTTTGAATTCCAAAATGTAGCACAAAATATACAAAAAGAGCAGAGTAAACTTATCAAAAAACTTCAAACTCAAAAGCCAGAAGAGATGCAATCAACACTCAAAGAGCTTAAAAAAGTAGAAGAAAAAATAGTAACCCAACTGATTTATACCCTTAATAATCTTCTAATCAAAGATAAAACAAGTATCTCTTACAGCCTTGATGTAAAGACAAAAGATAAACAGTCAAGTCAAGCATTTATAGAAGTAGGATATACAGGAGATATGAAGTTCCAAGGAGATATTCAGGAGCTAACAGAAAAAATGAGAGCTCAACTATTATCGTTGATAAGAGTAAAACTCAATATTTTATTAAATAAAAAGCATCTATCTCTTTTACCTGTTCCTATGTTAAAACAACAACTACAGATGGGAGTAGCACAAGGTTTTGTAAAAGAGAATAACAACTCATACACTCTTAATGGATACTATAAAGATAAAGAGCTTATCGTTAATGATAATAATTTAACCTCTACAGTATTGCCTCTATTAATGATGTTAATGGCTCGTTGATAACTCCACCCCATAAATGAGGTGGTTTTTCACTAAGGAATAATGGTTATAGGAGTACCATCAAGTACCCTATCCCAAACCTCTTCCATGTCATCGTTGCTCATAGCAATACACCCTTCTGTCCAATCAAGCAACATTGGTAACCAATCTCCCAAAGGAGAGAGAGACCATATATGTGGGGTTCCATGAATCATAATCATTCCCCCTGCACTCTGACCAAACTGTTGAGCATACCTCTTATCTTTAATATTTGGGTAAGAGATGTGAATTGATTTATTATAACGTGGACTCAACTGTCGCCAATCCAGACGATAAGTTCCCTCAGGAGTTCTCATATCTCCTTCAAATGCCTTCGCACCGATTGCTTCTTTTCCTAAAGATACATGATACCTAGAAAAAACTTCCCCTCCTTGATAGAGATAAAGCATTCTTGTTGATTTTTTTATAATAACTCTATCTGCTAACATAATCGTTTCAGCAAATAGCGAAGAGAGAAGAGCTAAAGAGAGAAGAAAAAAAGCTTTAATCATATCTATTCCTTAAGAGTATCTATTAAGAGTTGTCTCTTAACTCTAGCACACTCCTGCTGAAGATTTTTTAAATCTTTCGAGTTATCAATAATGTATGTTGACAAATCTTTCTTTTCTTCTATAGAGAGTTGAGAATCAATTCTTTGCTGTGCTTCTATGTTACTTGAACTATCACGCTTCATTAAACGCTCTAGTTGCTTCTCTTTAGGAGCATAAACAACAATAGATTTCTCTATAGGATAACGACCTTTACTCTCAAAAAAGAGTGGAATATCAACAATATAAAGCTCTTTTAATTTATCTAACTCTATCGCTTGCCTCTCTATCTCACTAAAAATTAGAGGATGAAGAAGCTTTTCTAAACGTAATTTCTCTTTAGGGTCTGAAAAAATCAATCCACCCAATAGTTTTCTATTTACTTTAGCATCTTCTACATATTTAGAACCAAAAAGCTCTGCAATCTTATGATAATACAAATCCAACATTAAATGTGCAATTTTATCTGCATCAATAATAGCAAATCCTTCTTCTAAAAAAAATTGAACTACGGTACTTTTGCCTGTTGCAATACCTCCTGTTAATACAATTGCATATTCAAATGCCATATTACTCTCCTCTATTAAAAAACTTTTTTAAAAACAATATCCTTTATTTCCTTTATCAATACGATTTATTTTTAATATTATTAAGAAAAGAGTATAATCTAAACGGAATAATAAATAGAACTGAACCAAATAAACACTTAATTAAAAAAGGAACTTTATGGCATTCTCTCCTCAAAATCGTGCAGGCACAATGAGTGGTATTCTCTTTGTTGCTATCTTTGCAGCAGCAGCAACATTTATCTCTGGATTAGCTCCAGTTAAAGCCTTGGGACTCTCTCCTTTGGTTATTGGTATTGTTATGGGTATTTTCTATGCAAATACACTTCATAATAAACTTCCACCAGCGTGGGAGACAGGAATTACCTTTTCAGGTAAAAAAATTTTACGTTTTGCCATTGTTTTTTATGGTTTTAGAATTACCTTTCAACAGATTGGCGAAGTAGGCTTAGAAGGTTTTTTAGTCTCACTTATTATGTTGTCAACCACTTTTATCTTAGGAACATGGTTAGGTCATAAAGTATTTGGAATGGAAAAAGATACCTCAATGCTTACAGCTTCTGGTGCATCAGTATGTGGAGCCGCAGCAGTATTGGCAACCGAGCCAGTATTAAAAGCCGAAGAGCATAAAACGGCAATTGCTGTATCAATGGTTGTTCTATTTGGAACAATATCTATGTTCTTATACCCTGTACTCTATACAGCAATTTTTGAACAAGCAAGTGGATTTTTACACATGACAGCAAGAGAGTTTGGTATCTATGTAGGTGGAACAATCCATGAAGTAGCACAAGTGGTTGCTGTTCCTGCTTCTATTCCAAATGCTCCAGAAGTTATGAGTAACTCTGCTGTTATTGTAAAAATGACTCGTGTTATAATGATTGCTCCAATGCTTATTGTACTTGGTTTCTATCTTAGTTACATGGCAAAAAAAGAGGGTGGTGCAAGTGCAGATGTAAAACTGGTTATTCCTTGGTTTGCTGTCTATTTTATTGGTGTGGCAGGATTTAACTCACTGCATTTAGTACCTGAAAATATTGTATCAGTTATTAATGAGATTGATACTTTTTTACTTACTATGGCAATGACAGCTCTTGGTATGGGAACACGTTTTGCCAAGTTTAAAGGGTTGGGGCTAGCACCTATCTATACTGCTCTTGCAATGTTTATATGGTTAGTTGTTGGTGGATTTATTATTACAAAACTTATCTGTAACATATTTTAAATATATAAAAAGCATTTATAAGTTTAACGAAAGTTATCTTTTGTTAAACTACTTTCGTAGTTAAGAAATAGAAACATACTATTTTGTTAGTTAGTCGAAATGTCCCTTATAATTCTCCCAATAATATAAACCCATATTTCATCTATCTTCTTAACTATTTAGAGAACAAATACGCTAAAATATTCTCCATTAACTTTAAAGGAAAATAGAATGCTCTATAAACTATATATTTACACCCTCATACTCTTACTATTTAACTCTTGTGGAACAGTAGAAAAATCGGACACTAATCCAAACCTTGGAGACGTTTCAATTACCTGTAGTGAAGAGCAAAAGAGCATCAATAAAACCGACTATAATCAACCAATTTCCATAAAAACACCCAATAAACTAAAACTATTATTAGCAAATACCCCAAGAATATCTAAAGCGATTCCTTTTGATAATCAAGGGCTATATACTCTCTTTCAAACCGAATATTTCTGGGCTAACAAGGTTCAAAAAGAGCTTGATGTTACAGGCTATCAAGAGCCTCAAAAACTCATTGATGATATAAAGTATAAAGATGACCGATGGAGTTTTGCTGTTACTCCAGATATATATAATGATGCTATCTCTCAAAAATCAATCGGTTTTGGATTTTCATGTTCTGATATTGATAGAGGATGTTTAATTACTTATGTTCGCATCGACTCCCCTGCTGACAATATTGATTTAAGACGTGGCGATATTGTTCAAAAAATTGATAATCAGAAAGCTACACAAAAACTCATCTATGCAAAGGGTCAAGAGGGAAAACTTTTAGAATTTGAACTCTTACGTCCCAACAGTAGTGAACAATGTTCAGGAAAACTACTAGCAAGAGAGTACAATTATAAAGTGGTAGAGAGTAAAACTCTAAAAACATCTAAAGATGAAAAAGTGGGCTATTTACGCTTAGATTCATTTTTAGGGGATGATGAAATTTTAGCTCAAATAGAGAGTGCTTTTAATTCTTTTAAAAAAGAGTCCATTGAGAAATTGATTATTGACTTACGATACAATGGAGGAGGCTCTGTCGATTTAGCCTCTAAACTGT
>CAYPCV010000180.1:0-8063 GCA_964409295.1 uncultured Sulfurovum sp. | reverse complement strand
ATCGCCATCACTATCTTTCCCATTATCAATAATCCCATCGCCATTTACATCGGCATCAGCTCCATCTAAAATCCCATCGCCATCCGTATCAGGGTTATTACTATTTGGGTCTAAATCATCAGCTAGTCCATCATTATCATTGTCAAGGTCATAATGGTCATTAACACCATCGCCATCACTATCTTTCCCATTATCTACAATACCATCGCCATCAACATCAGCATCGGCTATATCATTTATACCATCGCCATCACTATCTTTCCCATTATCAGCAATACCATCGCCGTTGACATCAAAATCTGCACCATCAGGAATCCCATCATTATCGCTATCTCTATTATTATCATCAGGGTCTATATCATCAGGTAAACCATCGCCATCGCTATCTTTATTATTGTCAATGGTATCGTAAACATCATTGACACCATCACTATCACTATCTTTTCCATTATCAATAATACCATCGCCATTTACATCAGCATCAGCACTATCTTTGATTCCATCGCCATCACTATCTTTCCCATTATCTATCACTCCATCGCCATTTATATCAGAGTCTACACCATCAGGGATTCCATCCCCATCACTATCAGGATTACGATATTGAGTCCCCAAAACACCCTCTTCTCTGTCAGAGATTCCATCACTGTCACTGTCTAATAATAAATCAATTGTACCATTACTATCCGAGGCTCGGTTCTCTCCACATCCACTAAAAAGAGACATTACTACTAGAGTAACCATTGGAATAAGACTCTTCATTTTCATCCTTCTCATATAAATACACATTCTCCAATTCCCTCTATTTAACACTCTTATTTCCTTTTCAAATAGGTCAATATAGCCTCAATACGGCGATTTTTAGCTCGTCCCTCTTCACTATTGTTTGAGGCAATAGGTTCACTCTCTCCTCTCCCTACAGCATGAATTCGAGAAGGACTAACCCCTTTATCTACTAAAGCTAAAACAACTGCATTTGCTCGTGAATAAGAGAGTTTACGATTTAAAGCTGAAGAGCCAAAACTGTCAGTATGCCCAATAATTGTAATCATACTTCCTCTATTTTTTAATAAAAAATTAGCAAACTCAGCCACTTTAACCATAGAGTAGCCACGAATATCAGAAGAGTTAGTAGCAAAATGAATCTTAAGCGTTGCCTTTACAGGACAACCATAACCATCAACAGAGAAGTTACAAGGAGTATCAGGACACTGGTCCAATCTATCTTCAACTCCATCCCTATCAAAATCAGGCAGTGATATTTTAATCGAACACTCATTATTATTAGAGTTAAAAATTTTAGGAGGTTCATGAATAAGTATTGGTTTTATAATCTCTACTCGCCGTTGTGGTAGCTTCCGTATTATTGGTTTTGGAAGAGCTGTTGGAAAAGAGAGAGGAATAGTTAACCCACCTGTTACAATGGCTTCGTTCTCTTCATTATTTCCACCCAGTATCTGTAAAAAACGTCCCTCTATTTTTGCTGTATACCCCTCTTCTATATCCATACGAACCCCTACTCCAGCTTGAATAAAGGCATGACTCTCAATTATATCTTTTTTCTCTCCATCTACTTTCTCATAGCCAATACCACCTAAAATATACGGAGAACTGGCTGTCCTATTCTCATACTCATACACCCCATTTAGAGAAACCTTCATCAAGGCTCTTGCCTCTTCTCTCTTTAAATCAACATACTCTATGTCTATTCGTGGACTAACCACATAACGACTGTCTTGGTAACTCAAACCAAATGTTGAATTTTCAAAGTTTGAACCATGTTTATTTTTAGTAGAAGCCATTCCTATATTAATACCAATTTCACTCTCTGGCGTTGTTGCATAAAGAAAGGATATAAGGGGAAATATACACAAAATTTTTCTTCTCATTACTCTGTCTCCTCCATAGAATCATCTCTTAAATAATGATTATAATTCAAAAATAGTAACACATTTTTTTTCAATTTAATAGCACTGCTTATAGTTTTGTTATAAATATAATGTTATATTAATCTTTTATAACATACTTATGATAATCAATCATTCTTCAGAACATAATCTGTTTTAAAGCATTAAAAGTCTCATTCACAGTGAGCTTTTGCTACTATTACAGTATGAATAAACTAGAGACACTACAACACTATTTTGGACACGAAACATTTAGAGAACAACAAGAAGAGGTTATTGATGCAATACTAAACCATCAAGACCTATTAATGATACTCCCCACAGGAGGAGGAAAGTCTCTCTGCTATCAACTTCCATCACTTTTAATGTCAGGTGTTACCGTAGTTATCTCCCCTCTACTTGCACTTATGCACGACCAAGTACTTGCCCTAAAAGAGAATGGAATACCCTCTGCCATGTTAAGCTCGATGCAAACTTTTGAAGAGACAAGAGAGATAGAAAAACAACTGCATGCAAATCAAATTAAACTTCTCTATGTTGCACCAGAACATCTTATGAAAGATTATTTTTTAGGCTTCTTACTAGATTTAAACATTAATTTCTTTGTGGTTGATGAGGCTCACTGTGTAAGCGAATGGGGTCATGAATTTAGAGAACATTACCGAATGCTTTCTCAACTAAAAATCTCTTTCCCATCTACTACGATTACTGCATTTACAGCCACAGCTACGGAACTGGTTCGTGAAGATATTTTGACTAATTTAAAGCTCCAAAATCCAAAAGTAGTTACAGGTTCTCTTTTTCGGAACAATTTAACCATTCATGCCAAACACCGTCAAAGTGATGGACGTAAACAACTTTTAGAATTTTTAAAAGAGCATCAAAATGAAGCAGGTATTGTCTATGCCTTCTCTCGAAAACAGACTGAAAGCGTTGCTAACTATCTACAAAATCAAGGCTACAAAGCAGAAGCATACCATGCAGGATTAAAGACAGAAGTCAAAAATTCTATTTTTTCAGATTTTGTTTCAGACAACTTAAATATTGTCGTAGCAACCATTGCGTTTGGAATGGGCATTGACAAAAGTAATATACGTTTTGTAGTGCATATGAATTTACCAAAAACCTTAGAAAATTATTATCAAGAGATAGGACGTGCAGGACGAGATGGTCTTGAAGCAACAACTCTTTTACTCTTCTCTACAGCCGACATCGTCCAACAAAAATCGTTTATAGAAGCCCTACCCGATAGCCCCTACAAAGAGAATGCTTTTGAAAAGATTAACACTATCTCTCGTTTTGCAAACTCTGAATCGTGTAGGCATCAACAGATAGCCACCTATTTTCAAGACAACATAGAGGCATGTAAAACCGTTTGTGACAACTGTCTCTACCCCGATAAAAATAGTATTAAAATAACAGAAGATGCTCAAAAACTACTCTCAACTATCTATCGCACCAAACAATCTTTTGGACTACACTACATAATAGATATATTAAGAGGAAGCAAAGAGCAACGTATACTAAGTAATAATCATAATGAACTCTCTGTCTATGGTATAGGAACAAACTACTCCAAAGCACAATGGCTAACGGTTGCTGATAAACTCTTAGAATTAGGGGCTATTGGTATAGGCGAATACAAAGTATATCATCTCTTAGAACGAGGCATCACTATTTTAAAAGGTCAAGAAGAGGTCTCAATTCGAGCAGAAAGATTGGTTGTACAAAAAGCAAAAGCTAAAAAGAAAGTTAACTATTTTGATGATTATGAGGTTGAGATATTTGACCAATTAAGAGAATTACGCAAATCCATTGCGAGTGAAAATAAAGTACCCCCTTATATCATTTTTTCTGATAAAACACTCAAAGAACTCTCTAATATTATGCCAAGTACCAAAGAAGAGATGCTCAATGTTCATGGTATAGGAGAGGTAAAATTTGAACGCTATGGTCAAGCTTTCTTAGAACGAATCGAGGAGATAGAAAATGCCTAACCTTCAACAAACTAAAAACATACTTTGTGGTATAGATGAAGCAGGACGTGGACCACTTGCAGGAGATTTAGTAATTGCAGGAGTTATTTTAAAAGCAGAGATAGAAGGATTAATGGACTCTAAAAAATTAAGTGAAAAAAAACGAGAAAGTTTATACGAAATCATTATTAAAAATAGTCATTATCATATTGTCTCATTTTCGCCTCAACAAATTGACACAAAGGGGTTGAGCCTCTGCTTAAATGAAGGCTTAGAGATAATTAAGAAAAAATTAACAGCTGATATTTATCTTTTTGATGGAAATCAAACCTTTGGAGTATTGGGAATTAATACCTTAGTAAAAGCAGATACAAAAGTAGCTGAAGTATCAGCTGGAAGTATCTTAGCCAAAGTCACACATGACCGAGCTATTATTAGAGCTAGTCGAAAATACCCTCTATACGGTTTTGAGAAACATAAAGGATATGGAACAAAAGCTCATATTTTAGCAATTAAAGAGCATGGCTACTGCGACATTCATCGCCGTAGCTTTAAAATTAAGACTCTATAATTTCTCTTTTAATAAAATGAAGCCCAAGCATCATACTTAAAAACATCATTAAAACAAGACCAAAAGTTGAAAAGATAGGTACATCTTCGGTATACGCTTTACAAACACATTTACCATTGATACTAACCGTAGAGGTATTACTCACTGCACCATTAGCATCACGAACAAGATAGTCCATTGCAGTTGGTGTTCCAACAAATGGAGTAACAGGGGTAAAGATAAGCATATTGTCCGAGTTGACAGACCATACACCTTCGCCATTGACAGTAATCTCATCGCTAAACGTTCCATCACTATTTACAAGTCGAACGATTGCACCTGCTAATGTTCCTGTATCGTTTGCCAAAACATCAATAATAATCGGTTCAGAATTCCCATTCGCAATACCAACATCATCATGAGTGACAATATCTGTATTATACGAAGCCACTACAGGAATAGTAACCGTTGCATTAGAACTATTTACATCATTACTATCAACAGCTACATAGGTAAATTGTACATCTCCAACAAAATCAATATTAGGGTCAAATCGTAAACCATTTGATTCTGCCAAGGTTAACTCTTGATGATTTAATGTAACAGCTGTTCTTCCATCTGCCATATATAAAACACCTTGATTGACACTTGGCAACGATGTGATAATAAAATTACCAACAGCATTCCCATTACTATCTTTTCCTGATAAATCTAAAATATTCACAGCACCAAGGGTATTTAACATCTTTGGATTCAGTTTATCATCAGCAGTTGGTGCATTCCCTACAGGATTAATTAAAGGAATAGTTACTGTAGCATTATTAGTACTTTGCAGACCATTATCATCTAATGCCACATAAGTAAAGGTAACATCACCTACAAAACCAGCCCTTGGGTCAAATCGTAAACCATTTGCTTCTGCCAAGGTTAACTCTTGATGATTTAATGTAACAGCTGTTCTTCCATCTGCCATATATAAAACACCTTGATTGACACTTGGCAACGATGTGATAATAAAACGATTAACAGCATCACCATTTCCATCTTTTCCTGATAAGTCTAAAATATTCACAGCACCCAAAGTGTTTAACATCTCTGGATTTTTTTTGTCATCAGAGGTAACAGTAGCTGAACACCCACTACTAACAGAGAGAGGAAGAGTAACCGTAGCTGGAGGAGTACCTTCAACCCCTGCATCACTAACACCTGCATAGGTAAATTGTGCATTAGCAGGCGTACAACTCTCAATAGGATCAAATTTTAAACCATCTGCTTCAACTCGTGTTAATTGTTGACCTACCGTTACAATCCTTGTTTCATCAGCCATGTATAAAGTACCTAAGTTAGGACTAGGTAGAGACTTAATGATAAAATTACTTATCACATAGGTACTATTCGTAATGTACGCTGATAAATCAACAATATCTGTTGCATCTAAAGTATTAACCATTGATGCATTTGTTTTATCCTCTGTAATAATATTTGTTTCAGTAGCCGTAGCATTAGAAAAAGTACTGACAGCTCCTAAAAGTAAAAATATACTTATAAGAAATCGGTTAAAAATGTTCATTATATTTCCTTTGAAAAAAGATGTTATTTTTTATTGTAAATATATTATAACATATTTAAATATTATTTTTTGCTTAAATCATTTACAACTAATTAGTATATTTAAATTTACCTTATATATTAATATACATTTATTTTTTAATATTTATAAAATATTGGTATGAAAGATTACTTATTCGGACGAGAAAGAAAATAATTATTTTATAATCTTTATGTAACCATTTTGTAACTTTTTTATAATAAAATAGGAAAACTAAAAAAAAGGGAGTTACTCTCATGAACATACTTAAAACACTACTTGGGGCAGGATTTGCAATAGCCGTTGCATTCTATGTCCAATCAGCATTTGGAGACATTCCAAATGTTGGTTTCCTAATGATGGCAGCCGTATTTGGTGCCTATATGGCAATGAATATTGGAGCAAATGATGTTGCTAACAATGTTGGTCCAGCCGTTGGAGCAGGTGCATTAAGCATTGGAGGAGCCATTATTGTTGCTTCAATTTTTGAAGCTTCAGGTGCATTAATTGCAGGTGGAGATGTGGTTAAAACCATTAAAAAAGGGATTATTGACCCTACTGCTTTTGCAGGAGACCCAATGATTTTTGTTTATGCCATGGCAGCAGCCCTATTAGCTGCTGCATTATGGCTAACCGTTGCAACCATTCTTAAAGCTCCTGTATCTACTACTCACTCTATTGTTGGTGGTGTTATGGGTGCAGGTATCGCAGCTGGTGGGTTTGCTGTTGTATCATGGGCAACCATGGGTAAAATTGCAATGTCATGGGTTATCTCTCCTGTTCTTGGGGGATTAATTGCAGCAGGATTTCTCTATATTATTAAATCGAAAATTGTCTTTAAAGACAATAAATTAGAATCGGCTAAAAAAATTGTTCCTATTTTAGTATCTCTTATGGCAATGGCATTTATTAC
Organism: uncultured Sulfurovum sp.; assembly: GCA_964409295.1. Lineage (GTDB taxonomy): Bacteria > Campylobacterota > Campylobacteria > Campylobacterales > Sulfurovaceae > UBA1140. The sequence continues at coordinate 1,129 of CAYPCV010000180.1, read as the reverse complement.
CTACCTTACTATTAAAGGTCTTAAAAAAGTATGGGTTGATATTGTAGATATTCTTCCATTTTTACCAGAAACTAAAAAACCAACCATTGGTATCGCTTTAATGTTTGGTACAATTGGTGCATTTATTACCTATTTTATCGTCAAACCTCGTGTAGCTTCTAAAATTGCTACTCTCTCTGATGACAGAGCTTCAATAAATACACTATTTACAATTCCTCTTATTTTTGCAGCAGCACTCTTAAGTTTTGCTCACGGTGCCAACGATGTTGCAAACGCTGTTGGGCCATTAGCTGCAATTTATGATGCTCTAGCAAATACCACTATTTCTGCTAAAGCAGCTATTCCATTATGGGTTATGGTTGTGGGTGGTATTGGTATCTCTGTTGGTTTAGCACTCTTTGGCCCACGACTTATTAAAACAGTCGGTTCAGAGATTACAGAACTTGACCAGATGAGAGCCTTTTCAATTATGATGGCTGCTGCTATTACTGTGGTTATTGCTTCTCAACTTGGATTACCTGTCTCATCAACACACATCGCTGTTGGTGGTGTATTTGGTGTTGGGTTCTTAAGAGAGTGGATGGATAGAAAAGGTACTGATGATAAACGTATTGAGCTAAATGCACAATTAGAAGTAGTTGAAAACTATAAGAAAGAATTAGAAAATATTGGAAACAATTACCAAAGAAAGTCTGAACTTTTTGAACTTGTTAAAGCTGAAAAGAAAATAGCTAAGGCACTTAAAAAAGAGCTAAAAGAGAAATATGTAAAACGAGGTATGGTTAAAAAAATCATAGCAGCGTGGGTTATTACTGTTCCTGTAGCAGCAATGCTTTCAGCACTTGTCTTTTATATTCTTAAAGGAATTTGGGGATAGTTATTATCTCCAAAAGAGTAGACAGTTCAGTCTACTCTTTTTTATTTTTTACTACTATTTTTTGGTTTTATTTAGCTGAAAACTTAAACATTTTTTCCATTGATATGGCTTCATCTCGCCCATAAACATTGACAACTCCACCCCCTAAAGAGGGTGGATTCTTCTGAACTCCAAACTAACGCTTAGATATTTAAGAAGCTCTCTCCATGTGTCCCACGGTATTTAGAATATTTAAAGAGGCATTCAAATCAG
>CAYPCV010000179.1:0-3066 GCA_964409295.1 uncultured Sulfurovum sp. | reverse complement strand
GAAATTTCCATCATTTCCACCCATTGCCTGCTCTATATTAATAATATAATTTTTTTCTCTACTTATCTCTTTGATAGTTATTAAATATTTTATACCATTTAAAATACCTCTATAAGACTCTTTTTTGTCTAAAGGTTTAGTCTCCATTAAATCTTTTAAACTTAAAGCTGTTATATAAAAATTTTGATAGGATTCTGATTTACGTTGATAGCTATTAAATGCCTTTATACTTATATTCACAAATCCAATAGCTACAAATAGAATCATCATTGCTATTAAAATCTCAATAACTGTAAACCCTTTTTTCATCTATAGTTCACTCATATTATTTTCTCTACTCAAATTTAAATCAAAATAGCGTCTATCTTCTAAAAATCGTATAAACTGCCTATCATGTTCCTCTCCTACACTCTCTATCTTAGCCACTCTTTTAGAAAATTTTGTATACATCCTTTTCGCTGATGGACCAACAACAGAAATAAGTAGGCTAACCAAAGCCAATACAACTAAAAGTTCAATCAAAGTAAAAGCTTTTTTCATTAAAATTTACATATCTGTTAAATCAGTCAGACTTACAACAGCAAACATAATAGAGACAACAATAACAGCAATAACCATACCAACAAAAATAATAATAAGAGGCTCTAAAAATGATAAAATTTTCTTAACCTCCATATTAAACTCTTTACCAAGTTTATCTCCAACAGAAATAAATATCTTCTCTAAACTAGCAGAATTCTCTCCTACCGAGATTAAAGAGGCAACATTAGGAGCAATCACATTACTATCAAAAAAAATACGGCTAAGTTTCTCTCCTTTTCGTATCTCATCTCGTGCAATAGTAAATAAATTTTTTAGTTCATAATGGTTTACTAATGGGATAACCCTTGCCAAAGCTCTGTCTATCTTTAATCCACCTTGAAGCATAACTCCCAAAGACCTAAAAATATAAGAGAGCTCAATCTTTAACATAAGCCTATTAAAAAAACCTATTTTTGTAACCATAGCAAACCAAAATTTCTTATTCTTTTTAATAGAAACCCATATCAATGCAACAACAGACATAAAACCGATAAATACAAATCCCATATTTCCATCTAAGCTCTTACCAATACTTAAAATAGCATACGATAAAGAGGGTAAACGTTCAAACTCTTCAGGGGTAAACATTGCAGAAAATTTAGGTACAACAAACCAAAAAACAAAAAAGACCATCATAATACTCATCCCAAACAAAAAAGTAGGATAGCGTATTGCTTGAGATATTTGAGAGCGAACATCCTCTTGGTATTTCATATGTTCTAATGCTCTCTCTATACTTAAATTAAGTTCTCCAATCTCTTCCCCAATAGCAATAAGTGATTTAACCATCGAATCAACCTCATAGTTAACCTCATGAAAGGCTTTTTCTAATGATTCAGAAAAAGGTGTACCATCTTTAATAGCTGCCAGTGTTCTATCTATAAAAAATTTTGTTTCAGCTTTAGCTGTTACTTTATAAAGACTTTTTAAGGCTTGGTCAATAGGCATTCCTGATTGAATCAAATATAAAAACTCTTCTAAAAAATCCCTAAAATCTTTATGTTTAAACTTACCTTTTTCAATCTTAACCTCTTCCTCTTTTATTGAATAGATATAAAGATTATTTCTTTTTATGTGTTTCTGAAACTCATCAGACTCTCCAATAAAAACTCTTTTTACAATATTTCCCATTGCATCTGCTGACTCATAAACAATTTTTTTCATTACAATGAGCCCAATTCACTTAATGAAGTTAAACCAACAAGATATTTTAAAATACCATCTTCTCGAAGAGACCTATATCCTAGTTTTCCAATATCTGAAAAGTTTTCATTTTTTTCAAACTCATCTTTTAATTTACTATCAAACGGAATAATTTCAGCTACAGGTAATCTCCCTTTATAACCTGTAAAGTTACACTCGTCACACCCTTTTGGTTCAAAAACGGTTATCTCTTCTACAGGATAAAGAGAGAGTAAATCATTAATTTTCAATCCCTCATTTGTTTCATGGGAAATAGTTGTACTCTCTTTACAGTGTGGGCATAACTTTCTAACCAATCGTTGAGCCATAACAGCATTTATAGACGAGTTAAGTAAAAACATCTCCATACCAATATCAAGTAGTCTTGATATTGCACCAAGAGCAGAATTAGTATGTAGAGTAGAGAGAACTAAGTGACCAGTTAAAGCTGATTGAATCGCTATTCTAGCAGTCTCTTCATCTCTAATCTCCCCAATCATAATTACATCAGGATCTTGACGCAAAATAGAACGCAGGGCATTAGCAAAAGTAAAATCAATCTCACTTTTAACTTGAATTTGGCTAATTCCATCAAGCTCATACTCAACAGGGTCTTCAACCGTAATTACTTTTGTATCTTCACTATTTAACTCATTTAAAATTGAGTAAAGTGTTGTTGTTTTACCTGAACCTGTAGGACCTGTTGTTAGAAATATACCATTAGGTTTTTTCATAATATCTCTAAGAATAGAGATATGGTCTTCAAAAAAATCCAAATGGCTCAAAGAGTAAGTAACAGCTTGTTTTCCTAAAAGTCTAAGAACAAAGCTCTCTCCATCTGCTGTGGGAATAGATGATGCTCTAATATCAATATCTTTACCTGCTACCTTAATACTAATACGTCCATCTTGAGGAAGTCTATTTTCAGCAATATTCATGGCAGATAAAAGCTTTAACCTCGCAATAATAGATGCCTTTTGACCAGCTGAAATACGCTCTATAAGTTGAAGTTTACCATCTACCCTAAAACGCACATGCATGCCATTTTTAAAGGACTCATAGTGAATATCTGAAACACGCATATTTACAGCTCGTGTAAATATAGCATTTACCTTTTGAATAATAGGTGCTTCAGAAGCCAACTCTTTAAGCTTATCTATCTCTTCATCATACTCTACTCCACTATTTTCATCTATCTCTTCATACAATATCTTATACTCATCTAATGTTTGAGTATTTGCTAAAAAAAGCTCTACTTCTAACTCTAACTCTTGTTCAATAAAAGAGAAAATTTTTATATTA
>CAYPCV010000178.1:0-4427 GCA_964409295.1 uncultured Sulfurovum sp. | reverse complement strand
GTCTTGCAGTGTTTGTAACCGTTGGTTCAATGTTCTACGTTGACCCATTACTAGAAACAATCACAGAGATGATTAAACAGTCAGGTATTGGTTTTAACTAATATCTCTTAACTCTCTTTTTCAGTGGGCTTTTTGCCTGCTGAGTTTTTCTTATTTCTTAATCTATTTTTTATCTTATTCTTATTCAACTCCATTTAAATAAATATAAATTAACAATATTGTATAATAATATTTATTGTATAAATATATTTCTATTAGGGGTTTCAATGCGTATCTTCTTCTCTATCATCCTTTTCTCTCCACTTTTATTGTCTGAAAACTTTTCAAACAGTTTGACTTCTCAAGGGTTTACAGGATTGATTAACACACCAAATGCACAGGTTATTAAAGAGGGAGATGCTGTTTTCCATTATAGCAATCAAAAAGATAATCATTTACGTTATTATGATTATGATGCACCTATGGCAGAGCAAGAGAATTTTCTTGCTGGAATAGGGTTTCTTTCTTCTGTTGAGTTAACTGGAAAATTAGTTGAAAATGTTGGTAGAGCCAGAGATTTATCTGGAAATATAAAATATAAGATACCATTTAATCAAGAATATTTGCCAAATATTGCTATAGGATGGCAGGATTTAGGGAGTGCAGCTAATTTTTATGGTAATCGATATATCGTATTAGATAAAGAGTTCAGTTTCTTGCGAGCTTCATTCGGCTATGGAGATAGCACAAATGATTTAGGAGATCGGCGTATGAATGGTCTTTTTGGAGGTATTGAGGCACAAGTAGCAGATTGGAATTCTATAATGGCAGAGTATGATGGAGAGGAGAGTCATCTTGCTTTTCGTATTCGAACACCAAGAAGTTGGTTTTCTAGCATTCGTGTAGAGGGGATGATTGCTCAAAATTTAACAGAGTCTGAGACAAGCTTTTCTGTAAATGTGAATATTCCTTTATTTCATGACTCTAAACAAAATATCTATTTAGATGATTTTAAAAATGGAGATAATGATAATATCTCTATTAGTAGAAGAGATAAAAAAATAAAGAAAAATTTTACAACAGAGAAGAGTTCATTTCAACTGATTCAAGATAAATTAGTATCTATTGGTTTTGAAAACATTCAAGTAGGTTACTACAATAAGAGCATCTATATTAAAACAGAAAACAGTATCTTTGACCATAATGATTTAGATGCTTTGGGTGTGATTATGGGTATTATTATTCAAAATAAACAGGATGAAAAACATTATATTATTACTCTTTTAAAAAATGGTTTACAAACGTTAACAATAAGTGGAGATATTAATATTTGTAAAAATTATTTCAATACTCCAACGGTTAAGTCTGAACGAGCTTTTCGTAATAGTTTACATTTTACACGAACATTTAATGAAGCAGATGTGCAGTTTATAACTACGAAGCAGAAGAGTAGTCGATTTATTCCTCGATTAGAACTCTCTCCTTCTCTAATTACGACGGTTGGTACAGAAGTAGGAGTATTTGATTATTTAGTTGGTTTGCGTGCGAATGCTTATATGAATTTAGCTGATGGACTAGTGTTCTCTACAAGTTATGATACACCACTTTTCAATAGTCAGAACTTTGATAAAGGATATATTTTTGCAACAACCTATAAAGAGCAATTAAAGAATCGTTTTGTTAATAGTATGTTGCATCAAACTCTTCATCAAGACTCTATTTTAAATACCACCTCTATTGGTCAATATCAAAGTGACTACTTTGGTCTTTTAAATCATTTTAATGTTACAAGCGTATCTGGAGAGCATGGCTTTAACTTAAAAATAGGACGTTTTAAAAATCAAAGAAAAAATCAGCATGATACACGCGATCTCTATTGGGGGTCTTATCGTTATTTTTATGCTCCACTTGATTTATTTACAGAGTTCTCTTACGGTCAATATTGGAATCAAGATAAAGGAGCAATGTTAGAGATGAAACGTTTTTTTGGAGAGACTTCCGTTGCTTTTTACTTGAAAGATACGATAAAAACATATGCAGGGTTTGAAGTCTCTATTCCTCTAACCTTCCGTAAATCACATAAAGCATCTCCTTTTGGACAGATAAAAGGGAAAAAAGATTTTTCTTATGGAATACGAACAGTTGTGCAAAGTCCTGATAATGCAAATTATTTAAATTCTACAGGAGGCGTTATTCCTAAAAGTGATTTGGAGTTAACGAGTGTTTATCTTAATAGGGATAGGCTCTCTAGCTCTTATATTAAAGCACATCTAAATCGAATACGAGATTCATTTATACTCTATAGTGAAAAAGAGTAATTTTAAAATGCACTGTTTTAAGTATAAAGTTACTATAATTATTTTATATTAATTAACATAAAATAACTATTAAATTTATTTTTTAATATAACTAAAATTTATAAGGATATGGATGATAAGACTAAGTATGGTACTTTTTGTACTCTTTTTTTTTGTAGCATGTAGTGGAAAAGAGTATAGACTCTTTAATAAAGAAAATTCGGAACATATACCCGAAACCTCAGAAGATTTAAATATTAGCTATCAGTCAAAAATTGTGCCTAATGATATTTTGAAAATTGATATTTATAATATGAATCAAAAATCGAATATTATGATGCAAGATAGCAGATATACAAGCTCTATGGGAGTGAAAGAAGATAATACTTATATTGTTTATTCTGATGGAACAATTATTTTACCTCTATTAAAAGCTATATCTGTTGAAGGTTTGACAATTAAAGAGTTAAATGAAGAGCTTACAGAGCGTTATCGAGCTTTTTTAAATGCACCTTATATCAAGGCAAGTATCAAGAATCATAAAGTATATGTCTTAGGAGAGGTAAATAAGAGAGGAGTAGTGCCTATTGAAGGAGAGACCATCTCTGTTATAGAGGTTTTAGCACAAGCAGGTGGATTGACCGACCATGCTATTCGTAATCGAATTCGTATTATTAGTGAAGATAGAGGACGTTATACCTTGCATACTTTAAATCTCAATAGTTTTGAGACATTAAACCAGCATAATTTGATGCTAAAACATAATAGCATTGTCTATGTTGAACCTAAAAATGCCAAGGCTACACGAGTACTTATTAATGATTATTTACCTATTATGCAAGCTGTTTCTAGTGTATTAGGAACATTTTTAACCATTGATTATTTAAAGAAATAGGAGTTGAAATGAATCATGATAATATAGAAGAGGATGAAATAGATCTTCGTAAGGTGTTTTTACATCTTAAAAAAAATGCTTTAATAATTTTGTTAATAACCTTTTTTATTGGAGTTGCTTCAGCTATTTATGCGTATTTCTTACAACCTGTTTACTCTAGTAATGTAAGTATTGCCTTTTCTGATCAAAAGATGTCAAAACTATCTTCTCTACTTCCTGATGAATTTTCAAGTTTATCCAATAAAGAGTCTGAGTTAGAGACAGTTAAGCTTACCTTGAAAACGAGAAAATTTATTAATAGTGTTGTTAAAAAATTAGAACTCTCTCTACACTATTATTTAGAGGAAAATTATAAAAAAAGAGAGGTTTATGCTTTCTCAGATTTAATGATACGGTTAGAAGTTCATGATAAAGAGTTATATGAAGAATATTTTAAATTGATACCTATTGATGATATTCATTTTCGTTTAATAATCGATAGCTTATCTTTTTCTAAAGAGTATCGTTATGGAGTAGAGATAGAAGAAGCACTTTTTTCACTTAAAGTCATAAAAGAGCAAGAGCTTAATAATAAAGTATACTTTGTTAAAGCCTATGATAAATCTTTAATTGCAGAGAATATTTTAAAAAATATGCAGGTAGAACTTTTATCTGATAATGTGATTAAAATTATCTATAGTGATACGGTAGCGTTACGGGCTAAGGAGATTGTAAATGAGATAGCTCAAAGTTTTATAAAATATACTTTAGATAAGAAGACTAGTGAATTGAGCCAAACATTGGATTTTTTAGATACACAGATTGATGAAGCAAAATATCATTTAACTGAAGAGGGAAATAAATTAAAGAACTATCAGCAGAAAAGTGAATCGTTTATACCTAAAGACTCAAATCAAGTACTATTTTCAACAGTAACATTAAAAGAGCAAGAGTTACAAGCTTTAGAGTTACAGTTAAAAGAGTTAAAGCGTTTTAAGAAAAGTTTAAAAAATAATCAACTTAATACAGTATCACTCTTAAATAGTGGTATAAATATAGCATCTATACAATCTCTTATTGAACTTTTTAGAACAGATAATTTAATGTTATTAGAGATGAAATTACAAGAAAAAAATCTTAAAAAAGCAATTAGCTCAAATAAACAACTCTCTTTACTTATTCAAATGCTTAATGAGAAAGAAAAACTATTTGAAAACTTAAGATTCAATTTTACAGAAGGACATCCACAAGTTGTTCAAGTAAAAAAAGAGATAGTT
>CAYPCV010000177.1:0-2723 GCA_964409295.1 uncultured Sulfurovum sp. | reverse complement strand
AGTCGGACATGCCCTGCCTAGACTGTATTATCAAGCAAAAAGTAACTGTTTGGTTCTCACAGATAGACATTGTTTGATATAATATTTTAACTAAAAATGTGTTTTTTAGAGCTTAATTGTTCAAAGAGTTAAGCAGTTCAACAGAATTACGCTTATATACACCCCTTTAAAGAGGTGGTTTTACGCTATAATTTGATAAAAAAGTAAGGAAAATTAATGGTTGATATAGCAGACATTCCAATGTTTTCTGATTTGGATAAAAAGTTTCATAAAGAACTTCGAGACAGTATCTATATCAAAAAGTATACTAAAAACAGTATTGTTTTTTATGAAGGAGATATGAGTGATTATTTGTATATTTTGCTTGAAGGCACAATACGGTTATATAAAACTTCCCCAAAGGGTTCAGAAGTTCAGATAAAACGTATGGAAGCACCTAATACTATAGGGGAGTATGCCTGTTTTGAAAATGAACCTTTTCCTGTAACTTGTGAGTTTATTACAGGTGGTGTAATGGGCCTACTGCACTTTGATAAAGTTTATAAGTATCTGGACAACAAAGAGTTCTCTTTAGGACTGATTAAATCCCTTACCTCAAAAGTAATGATTCTCTCCTCTTTGGTTCATAAAGAGACAATTTTATCTTCTGAAGCCAAAGTTGCTGATTTGATGATTGAAAAATCTATGATTTTTAATCGTTTGAAAAATAATGAAATTGCCTCTATTTTGAACCTAACACCTGAAACTTTTTCGCGTATTTTAAGTAAACTTAAAAAGAAAAGCATTATTAGTATTAAAAACCATCAGTTAGAGATATTAAATAAAGAGGCTCTCTATATGATTATTGAGACTAATACAGTTAAAGAGTGTAACAACTGTATTGATGTGTTTAAGGCAAAATTAGCCTTAATGGATGAGAGTAAATAATGTCTTTTTTTCCTGCCTATTTTAACCTTGAAAATAAAAAAATACTGCTTGTTGGTGGAGGCTATATTGCCTTAGAAAAACTAGAAAAGCTAGTAGATTTTACAAAAGATATTGATGTTATTGCAAAGGAAGTATCTGAAGATTTTGAAACCTTTGCTCATAAACATAATATATCCATAGAGAAAAGAGCCTATATAGTCGGCGATATTCTTCCTTATGATGTTGTTATCGTTGCAACTGATACGGTTATTTTACATAAAAGTATTTATGAAGAGAGTAGAACTACACGAATCTTGGTTAACTCAGTAGACAATACGGCTTATTGTGATTTTATCTTTCCTTCATATATTAAAAAAGGAGATTTAACCATCTCTATCTCCACTTCAGGTGCATCCCCTGCAATGGCAAAACGACTTCGTGCCTATATCGAAAAATCGATTCCTAGTTCTATAGAATCTTTTTTAAAAGAGATGCGAGGTCTACGAAAAACTATGCCCAAAGGCAAAGAACGTATGAAATTTTTTGAAGATAAGAGTGATAGATTTATGGAGAAGTATTTTAAATAAAAAAAAACATTTTAAAATAGTTGATTTATATCAAATAAATTCTTTCTGTTGAGTAGTATAATATTTGAATTAAAAAAAATTAAAATATTAGTTTAAGGGGCTATGCTATGAATTCTGAACTACTCTCTATTATTCAAAAAAACTTTCCTTTATCTCCTCGACCTTTTGCCGTTATTGCTGAAGAGTTAGGTACAGATGAAGAGAGCATTATCGAAAAAATTTTAATCGAAAAGAAAAATAAAATTATTCGACAAATCTCTCCTATCTTTGATACCAAACGCTTGGGGTATAGCTCTTCTTTAATCTCATTTAAAGTAAAACGGGAAGATATAGAGAATGCTGTAGAGGTTATTAATGCCCATCCAGGGGTTTCACATAATTATGAGCGAGAACATACCTTTAATATTTGGTTTACACTTGCTGTTGCTCCTGATTCAAAACTGGGGTTGCGTAAAACGGTAGAAATTTTAGCATCAGAAGCACACGCTGTTGATTTTATTATGCTTCCTACTTTGAAACTTTTTAAGATTGCAGTGAAATTAGATACAACAGGGAAAGATGCCAAAAAAGAGAAGGTCTTAAAACCAAAGCGAAAAAATATAGAGTTAACTCCTCTACATCATAAAGTAATTGCTTTGGCTCAATACGATATTCCTATTGTTCCTGAACCTTTTAAAGAGGTTGTTGAGAAATTGGGTATCTCTTATGAGGAGTTTTTCAAAATTTTAAACGAGTTAAAAGAGGCAGGGGTAATGCGTCGATTTGCAGGAATTTTAAATCATAGAAAAGCAGGATTTAATGCAAATGCAATGGTTGTTTGGGATATAGAAGAGAGTAAAGGGGAGAAAATGGGAGAGAAAGCAGCTGAATTCTCTGCTGTAAGCCACTGTTATTTACGCCCAAAATATCCAAACTGGCCATACAACCTTTTCACTATGATTCATGGAAAAACGGTTGAAGAAACCAATGAAACTATAAAAGAGATTGCTTCTGAAATAGAACATTTTTCACGACGACCACTCTATTCGACACGAGAGTTCAAGAAAGTTAGAATTAAATACTTTACACCTGAGTTTAAAGCGTGGGAAGTTGACAACTCCACCCCTTAAAAAGAGGTGGATTCTTCTGAACTCCAAACTAACGCTTAGATATTTAAGAAGCTCTCTCCATGTGTCCCACGGTATTTAGAATATTTAAAGAAGCATTCAAATCAGCATTTAATCTAAAATT
>CAYPCV010000176.1:0-6981 GCA_964409295.1 uncultured Sulfurovum sp. | reverse complement strand
ATCAAAAATGAATAAACGATACAATGCTGTCCTAACTATTGCAGGGTCTGATTCAGGGGGTGGTGCAGGGATACAAGCTGATATAAAAAGTATCTCTGCTAATGGTGCGTATGCTTCTACGGTTATTACAGCAAGTACAGCACAAAATACCCAAGGGATTACAGATATTCATCCTATGCCTATAGCACATGTACAGGCTCAATTGGATGCTGTTTTAAGCGATATAGAATTTGGAGCTGTCAAGATTGGAATGCTTCACTCGTCAGAAGTGATTACAATAGTAAAAGATACTCTAAAAAAGTATGGCATAGATAAAATCATTTTAGACCCTGTAATGATTGCCTCATCGGGAAACAAACTGCTTAATGATGAGGCTTTTAATGCATTAAAAGCCTTTTTACCACATGTCTATCTGGTTACACCCAATATTCCTGAAGCAGAACTGCTGATTGGTCACACTATTGGATTGGAAAACATCAAAACATCAGCAAAAGAGATAGGCGAAAAATTTTCGGTATCTATTCTATTAAAGGGGGGGCATTTGGAAGCCCAAGCTTTAATGACTGATACTCTCTATATATATGAAAGCAAAAAAATAATAACCATTCAAAATCCTGCTGTGAAGACAAAACATACTCATGGAACAGGATGTTCCTTGTCTTCGAGTATTGCTACTTATATTAGCTTGGGATATGAGCTAGAAAAAGCTGTTATCAAAAGCTGTCAATACGTAAATGAAGCCATTGATGCAGGCAAAGAGAAGCTCTTGGGAAAAGGAAATAGTCCTATTAACCATTTTAAAATTAGATAACCTCATCTTAAGAAAGCTAAGATATAACCTTTATTAACATAATATATTATTAAAAAGAGAGTAGTAATGAGCCAACACAAACAGTATAAAAACCCTATTGCCAAAGATTTTTTACCCACTACCCGAGCCGAAATGGATAAGCTAGGGTGGAGACAGTGTGATGTTATTTTAGTATCAGGCGATGCATATATTGATTCTCCTTTTATTGGGGTGGCAACCGTTGGGCGTATGCTTGAAAAGCTTGGTTACAAAGTAGGAATGATTGGTCAACCAGACCTAAAAAGTGATAAAGACATTAAACGACTGGGCGAACCACGACTCTATTGGGGCATTTCAGGGGGAAGCATTGACTCAATGGTTTCTAACTATACAGCTACTAAAAAATTTAGAAATAAAGACGACTACACCCCAGGGGGAATTAATAACAAACGTCCTGACCGTGCTGTTTTGGCGTATTGTAATTTGATTCGTCAACATTTTAAAGATACCGTGCCTCTTGTTTTAGGTGGAATCGAAGCCAGCTTACGCCGTGTAACCCATTATGATTATTGGTCAAATAAGTTGCGTAAGCCTATTTTATTTGATTCTAAGGCAGATATTCTTATCTATGGTATGGGCGAAGAGGCAATTCGTGAACTGACCAAGGCGATTGACAAAAAAGAGGAGTGGAGAGATATTCGTGGACTCTGCTACATTGCCAAAGAGCCAAAAGAGAACTTTCATACCATGCCCTCGCATAAAGAGTGTCTTGATGATAAAGAGAAATACATCGATTTATTTGACCTTTTTCGAGAGATTCCAGGAATTCGTAAAGCTTTTGTTTCATCAGGTGTACGTTATGACCTCATAACCGAAGACAAAGGACATGGATATTCCTACCTGAAAGAGATGGTAAAACACCATATTTCTGGTCAAATGAAAGTTGCCCCAGAACATACAGAACAGCATGTACTTGATTTAATGGGAAAACCCAATAAACAGACCCTTGTTAACTTTAAAAAGCTCTACGATAAACTCAATAAAGATATGGGTAAAAAACAGTATATGACCTACTACCTTATCGCTGCTCATCCTGGTTGTACCGAAAAAAACATGCATGCACTAAAACGTTTTACCACCAATACTCTAAAGATAAACCCTGAACAAGCCCAAGTATTTATCCCTACTCCAGGGACGTACTCGGCTGTTATATACTATACGGAACTTGACCCAATTACGCGTAAAAAAGTGTTTGTAGAGAAAGATATTAAACGTAAAGAGAAACAGAAAGCAATTGTTCAAGCAGAAATTAAAAAAGGTTTTAAGAGTGGCTTTGCAAGTTAAGGTCTATTAAGTACAATTAGTAAAAAACAGGAAGATAGATGAACAGAGAAGAGATAATAGAGACCCTTAAAGATACCTATTCACGCGAAGTTAGAAAAGGGTTGGTTCGGACTATTTTAGAAAAAGAGAAAACAGAAAATGAGTTAGAGATTCAACAACAATATAAGTTAATGAATCAAATATTCTCTTATGTTCTTCAACAAACAGGGTGGAAAATGGGCGAAAATTCTTCTGCATGGGATGCAAGTCCTTTAAAAATTATGCATGAAGTTTTCCCAAAACTATCTACAACTAAATGGTATAAAGAACAACTTTTAAGTACCAATCAAACTGTCGAGGTTCATGTGCAAGAGAAATAAATGTTATTTTTTAGTACAATAATGGAGACAATTAAAAAGAAAAGAGGTCTCCATAATGTTAAAAAGTTTGATTATTGTACTTATTATTGTGATTTTACTTGCCATAGGATTAAATTTTGACATTTTTTCTTCAAGTAAAGAAAAGCTCATTGAAGAAACCCCAAAAAAAATAGAAATCCCACTAAAAAATATAGAAAAAAAGTTTTCTACAGATTCTAAAATTATCCCAATTACAGATGAAAATAACCAAGTAAATAGTGAAAACAACTTAAGTATAGAAGTTGAAAAACTCCTAAAAGAGGCTCATCTTCTCTTTCTAGATTCAAAAGATGCTGATGCATTAGAACTTTATAAAAAAATTATTGAAAAAACTAAAGATAGTCAAAACCTAAAAATATTAGAACAGTTTACAGAAGCCTGTATGCAGATGGCATTCCTCTATCAAATTTATCCAAATTCAGATAAAGAGATGGCAATAGAGACCTATACTAAGGTTATCAATAAATTTAAAGGAAGTACAAATTCCAAACTATTGGAGTACTATATTACAGCTACCGTACAACAGGCTTATCTTTTTGAAAAAAATGAGAGAGCCTATATCTACGATGAATTAATAAAAAAATTTGAAAATAACAAAGATAAAAAACTGCAAAAGAGAGTGGAAGAGTTGCTTATCAATAAAAGCTTTGAACTCATGGGGAAAGAGGATGAGGAAGCTATGGAAATTTTAGATAAACTAATTAGTAAATATGAAAAACGAGAAGGGAAAGAGAAGCTACCAGAAGCAATAGAACTTGCTATTCTAAATAATCTTGAACTCTCTATTATTACCTCGAATGATGATGAGAAATACGTTGACCTTGCAAATCAATACTTATCTGACTCCCCTGACACTAAACCTCTTTTAGAGATGCTTGACATCATCAAAAATGCTCAATATTTAGAACAAAAGGATGCCTTTGAGACATGGGAAAAAGAGAATAAAGAGTATTATTTTGATAATTGGAGTTTTCAAGAGATGCGAAGATGGATGAACCAAATGGAGGATAAAGAAACAAGAGAGAGGGTTAAAAAATACATTGATGCTTTTGAGAATCATAAATACAATAGAGAAAACAGTAACAATCAACTGCCCCAAAAGAACCTCTCCTCCACGGAAGAAGAAGAGGTATATTCTGAAGATTTGTATTAAACTATCTTCTTATCTTTCTGCGAATAAACCAAAGCATAAAACCCAGTCCAAATAAAAGAGGTAAACCTATCTGTACCCAAGCAGAGAGTTTAACCGTTTTATTTAAAATATCATTATGCATCTCTTTATCTATCTCAACTCCTGCCATGTTTGCGATATGATTCATGGCTGAAATTGCTAAGTCCCCTTTAGGAATAGCTTGATGACAAGCGTAACACGCCCCTTCTCTATCAAGTTTAGAGCGTTGTTTGGCACTTAATGGATTTGCTAAACTCCAGTGATTATCTACCGTTTGAACTTGTGTTCCATTCTCATCTATCATTACAGAGTAGTCGTGTTTTAGGTTTGGAATTGCAGGTATCTGTTCATCCACTTTTTTAGGCAACACTTTACCATCTGCTGTCATCAAATCAATAACAGCTGTTTGGGTTTGGTCTGCAAAATATTTTCCACCATTAATTCCCATTCCCAAGGCTTTTTTAGAAGTATGACAACTCTCACAGCTTCGTGATTTCTTAGAAATTGTATGAGGGTTTACTTGCGACATAGTAATGGCATTTTGTCCCTCTGCTCCTGCTCCTTCGACATTAGGAATTTTGACAATATGATTTTGAAGTAGTGCTTTTCCATCTTTACCGATAACCGTAATTGTTGTTTGACATCCAGGAATCGTTGGCGATACCCTACCCTCTCCATTGACACTTAGAGCAGGATTCTCCCAACGTAAATAACTTCGCGTTTCTGTTACTTTTCCATCGACTAAGAAATCTTTTAGACTCTTCTCTCCTGTATTTCCATGAACATCATGAGCATGAGACGCAGACAAGTAATCAGGGTTCTGTTTTCCATTAGAGTAGTCTATTTTTACATGACAACCATAACATTGAGGAGCCCATGTAGCATGACAGGTATAACACTCTAGTTTATTGGTATGTGCTTCTATCTTATCCATTGCCACCAAAGCTTTTTTAGAGAGTTTTTCATCTTCTTTCAGTCTCTTTAAGGGTGTAAGTTCAATATCTTTTCCCGAAGCCAAATGCATCATAATCTTATCGCCATGACGTACCACTTTTGTCAAAGGGTTTCCACGAGCAGACAATAAAAAACCATCGCCCGTATCTTTAGGAATTGCTCCTTTTTTAAGATACTCTGCCAACGTTTTCGTTGTTCCTCTGCCTTTTCCCTCTTTTGGAGTTAAGGCAAACTCATCAGAGTAGCCAAGTGGCAACTCCCAAGGATATTTTTTGGTTGTTCCATGACAATCTTGACACTCAATTTCAACTGCTCCAAGGTTAGCCCCTGTCATAAATCCATCGCCATGCATATCGTTTGAGGTATGACAATCTTGACAGAGCATCCCTTTAGAGTAGTGAATATCTTCGGTCAAATGCAGATACCGTTTAGTATGAAGTTTAGGCTGTCCATTTCCCTCGGCATCAAATGTACTCTGATACTCTGTCTCCATTAGCCCTTGATAGGAGACACCAATTCGTTTTCCACGGTTATGACAAGTGGTACAGGTCTCTACAGGTACACCTGAGTATTTTGTTCCATGAATATTGACTTTAACTTTTCGTGAAGATTGAATTTGATGGGTCAACATATGCCCTGCTTTATCATGAGGAATCTTCGTATCATTTCCTTCGTAAAAGCCCTCATTTGAATAGGGAATATGACACGAAGCACAACCCATTCCACGGAAATCTCCCCTACGGCTTCGCCCTTTTCCACCTGTATGACAACGCAGACACTCTTGACGCAAATAGGTATAGACCGAAAGCAATGGGTCTCTCTCTACCTCTTCAGCTGTTGGTGCTTTTGGAAGCATGGTGGACTCTTTAGGAAAGGCTTGTGGCTCTTTTTTTGAAAGCTCTTTCATATACTCTTGATAAGTTTTTGTTCCCAAACGCTCATGAGGATTTTTAGAGTTATAATTAGATTCTGTATGGTTATAACCATCAGATTTTCCAAACGACCACAATGCACCATGAATTTTTCCTGCTTCGGTATTCATAAGCGAATTCCATTGAGCTTTTACCTGCTCTTCATGACACATTCCACAGGTATTTATATTAATCCATTGACTCGTCGGCAAAGGGTAAAACTCTTTTGGACCTTTATGACTTTTAAAGTAATTTACTGTTCCAGAGTGCGATAAATTTTTATCATCACTGCTTGGATTACCCCCATGACAAACCACACAATCATTTCCTTTTTCTCCTGCCTTATTCGCAACCTTTAAAATCTCTTGCATCATTTTAGAGTTTGGGTCACGAATATGTTCAATCCCATTATGGCATTCTGTACAAGAGTTATTAGCAAAAAGTTCTATTGAAAATGTTATAAGTAGTAATAAAAAGAGTAGTTTGTTCATAAGTATATCCTTTAAGCGTATTCTACCTAAAGGATATGTTTAAAAAGATAATATCCCAATTAAATTTTTACTTTATAGAGGAGAGACAAGGCATTGAAATTGCCTCTTCAGCCATTTTACGAACCAATTCATCTTGGTTCTCTTCGGTTTTAATCTTGCCTACAACACAAATCTCATTTTCTGTAATTTTACTAATCAAAGCATAAGAAGTTACTTTTTCAACATCGTCTTCATCTTCATTTACCTCTAAACGAAGAATCATCGCACGAGGATTATCAAACTCTTGACGTTTATATCTCCACTCTAAATCTGAATTTAGTGAAATAAATCCCTGTGAAACCAAAGAACCAAAATCTAACTCATAGCGTTTATTATCTCGTGTTAAAATAATTCCTTGTTTCGTATCGCCTTCTATCACAATTACTTTCATACCTGCAAAAGATTCACACTCTTCAATACTCCCTAAATTGTCACTCTCTAAGGTCTGGCAATCTTTTTGAGCAATAGAGGTATAGCTACTCTCATACATCGAGTCGCTAGAAACAACATTGTTCTGTTCAGCTTCTATTAACCCTTGTCCAAACAAGAACAGAGCCAACACATAAGTAAATGTAATTTTTTTATTCATTATACATCCTTTGCATTATTATAGAACTTTTTCAATAATTTTATAATTAGGATAAAAGGTTAATTTTTATTTATTTAATAATTTTAATCTTTAAATAAAATTATTCGGTAGATTTTTTCTCTCTATTCCTTGACAACTCCACCCCCTAAAGAGGGTGGATTCTTCTGAACTCCAAACTAATGTTTAGATATTTAAGAAGCTCTCTCCATGTGTCCCACGGTATTTAGAATATTTAAAGAAGCATTCAAATCAGCATTTAATCTAAAATTACATTTAACACATCTGAATTTACTT
>CAYPCV010000175.1:0-2753 GCA_964409295.1 uncultured Sulfurovum sp. | reverse complement strand
GTGAACACTCTATGGCTGCTATTACCAATGCAATGGCTCTTTACGGTACTGTAATCCCGTTTAATGCAACATTCTTTGTATTTTCTGACTACTTAAAACCAAGTGCTAGAATCGCAGCGTTGACAAGTATTCAAAATTTCTTTGTATGGACACACGACAGTATTGGTGTGGGCGAAGATGGCCCAACACATGAGCCCATTGAACATATTAGCCAATTTAGAGCGTTACCAAACTTTTATGTATGGAGACCTGCTGATGCAACTGAAAATGTAGAGGCATGGAAAACAGCACTTACAATGCAAGCTCCTCATGGTTTTGTTCTTAGTCGTCAAAAATTGCAAACACTCAAACCAAAAAGAGATTTTGGAGAGGTGGCAAATGGAGCATATATTGTAAAAGCACGAAAAGATGCCAACTTTACACTCATGGCAAGTGGAAGCGAACTTATGTTGGCTCTTCAATCAGCTTGTCATCTTGAAATTCTTGGAATCAAAGCAAATGTTGTCTCTGTTCCTTGTCTTGACCTATTTAATGAACAAGATGCAGAGTACAAAGCAAAAGTTGTTGATAAAAATACAAAAGTATTAGCAATAGAAGCAGGAACAGCAAGCGAGTTTTATAGATATGCAGATGATGTTCTTGGAATGGAAAGTTTTGGTGCTTCTGCTCCTGCTGAGTTGCTTTTTGAGAAGTTTGGATTTACTATTGAGAATGTAATGAAGAGAGCTTGTGCTTTGATGGATGTCGAATATAGAGAAGTTAATTTAAAAAAATGTTAAGTTATTAATTATTGGTTAACAGATTGTTAAGAAAATCTAAATATAATTTGAACATAAAAACACAAAGGTTTAAAATGATTAAAAAAAATATCGCTATTGCATTAACTTCTTTTCTGATGTTAACAGTAGCACAAGCTAAAAGTGACTATGGTACAGTAAATGGTGTGGAGATTACAGAGACAGATGTTCAGATGACCATGGGGCCTTCAGGTATGAAATTTGATGCCCTAGATGATAATATGAAAAAAAGAGTATTAGATATGGTTGTTGACCGTACTCTTTTAACTCAAGCAGCTCAAAAAACAGATATTGCACAATCATCAGAGTATAAAAAACAGCTTGAAGCACTGAAAAGTGGTCTTCTTCTTGATGTATGGATGAAGCAGATGATGGCAAAAATTGAAAAAGATTTAACCAAAGAGAAGCTTGAGGCATATTTTAAAAAGAATGAAAAAAAATATGAAACACCAAAACAGCTAAAAGCTCGTCATATTCTTGTGAAAACGGAAGATGAAGCGAAAGCTTTGGTAAAAGAGTTAAATGATGCTAAAGATAAAAAAGCAAAATTTATTGAGCTTGCTAAATCAAAATCAACAGGTCCTTCTGGTTCAAATGGTGGAGATTTAGGTTGGTTCTCATTAGATAGAATGGTTCCAGAATTTTCAGCATCAGCTGACAAGCTTGCTAAAGGCGAATTTACAGCAACACCTGTCAAAACTCAATTTGGTTACCACCTTATTATGTTAGATGACAGAAAAGAGGCAGGTACAAAG
Organism: uncultured Sulfurovum sp.; assembly: GCA_964409295.1. Lineage (GTDB taxonomy): Bacteria > Campylobacterota > Campylobacteria > Campylobacterales > Sulfurovaceae > UBA1140. The sequence goes on along the minus strand of CAYPCV010000175.1, from coordinate 1,201 downwards.
AAATTTGCAGAGGTTGAACAGATGATTCGAGAAGAGCTTGGAAATGAAGCCTTTGGTAAAAAAGTTCAAGAGTTAACAAAAGAGCTTAGAAGCAAAGCAAAAATCGAACTTAAATAAAATATTTTCATGAGACAAGGTATATGCCTTGTCTTTAGAGATTACTTCAATTTTTATCTTCATATAATTGGATTATCTACCCCCTCAAAATTAAGCTTATATTTGTACGATGTTGTTTTCAATATATTTCTATCTAAATATAAATACTACATATAGTTTTTTAATATTATTGTAATGAATAGATAATGTTTTAAGTAGTTTTTGTAAAATATAAAACCAAGTACAAGAGATGTACTTGGAGGTTGATAAAAAGTTAGACGATTACAGTCTAGCCTCATATCTTCTAAGCATGTAAAGTTTCTTAAGAATCTTTTTACGAGTTGCAATTTTCTCTTTTTTACGAGCTTCGGTTGCTGTTTCGTAGTGCTGTCTAGCTCTTGCTTCAGTAACGATTAAGTTTCTGTCACATTGTCTTTTAAATTTTCTGTAAGAGTCATCAAATGAATCTCTAGAAGTTAGTTTAATTCCTGGCATAATCAAGCACCCCCTTTCTTATCAGATTTTCTACTTGTGGGGGAAGAGCAATATGTCTACCCAAATAGAAGCGATAAAATCGAGCGAATTATACTGAAAAAATAATTATGTTTAGATGATTTGTGGTAGAATGGGTTCACTAAATTATAAAGGCATTCTATGAAGCTAAGAAAACTCCATATAGAAGATTACAAAATGTTTAAAGATTTTGATATTAGTTTTGTGGATGAGAATAATGAGGCATTACCTATTATTGTTTTGGCTGGGGTTAAAGGGAGTGGGAAGACTTCGCTTTTGGAATGGATTTTTAAAGAATATTATGAATATCTAAAAGAAGAAGAATTAAAAAAAAATAATAAAAATAGTTATGGACTACAGGTAATACATAGAACTATAGGTGTTCCTTCTTTTTATGATATAGATAAAAAAAACTATAAATCTTTATCAAATGATTTTTTTATATATATTCAGTCAGGAGTAAATGATATAGAAGAAATTTCAAATGAATTCGTGAAAACATTTTATTTTTTTTTAAAAGAAAAAGATTATCGTTCAAGTGAAATAACAGAACATTTTCATAACTATATGAAAAATGTTTTTGATGATTTAG
>CAYPCV010000174.1:0-9329 GCA_964409295.1 uncultured Sulfurovum sp. | reverse complement strand
AGGTAAACCCTTAAAAATTACGGTCTCTTTTTCCACTTCAATTTGTGATGTCTTTCCATGCATCATATTCTTTGCACGAATAACCTCGCCACCAAATGCTTGTGCAATACTTTGATGCCCCAAACATATACCAAAAATAGGTACATTGTCTGCAAACTCTTCAATAAGTTCAAGCGTTACACCTGCTTCATTGGGTGTAGCAGGACCAGGAGAAATAATAATTTTTTCGGGATGAAGCTCTTTTATCTCCTCTACGCTTAATTCATCATTACGAATAACTTTTAAATCTGCCCCAAGCTCTAAACAGTACTGCACTACGTTATAAGTAAAACTATCATAATTATCTATCATTAAAATCATATTTTATTTTCCTCTGTTTTATCATTAGGGAAAGTATAGCAAATTAGAACTTGTTAACTTTTAAAAGATTTAATCTCTTAAATCTTCTGACCAAAAGAACTCTATCCACCCTTTAGCCTCTTTGACCCACCAGTTTGGTTCAATAGAAGCTGTAGGTTTATAAAAAATAGAGGCTGTAAAAAACTCTATTAAAGGGTATTTCTCTTCTAAAACTTTTAATACTGCAACCAAAGTATCCCCAGAATCTACAATATCATCAACAATCAAGACACGTTTTGTCATATGCAAATTGGGAATATTAAAGACAGTTACCTCATCTAATTTTTTAGTATCATCATACCCTAGTGTATTGAGTGCATAAACTTCACGAATATCATAATATTCTCCCAACATCTGCCCTATACTCAACCCACCCCGAGCAATAGGTAAAATAACATCAAAATCTTGATTTATTTTTTGGGTTAGAGTTTTTAAATCTTCCCTAAACTCTTGGTAGGGGTAGTATATTTTAATCATGTACTACCAACTCAGTATACAAGGAGTCTCTCTCTACAGGGATAAATCCAGAATTTTTAATCAAAGCTATAAACTCATCTATTTCCATACCATTGGCACTTGAAGCTCCTGCGGCTGATTGGATTGCCTCTTTTTCTATTGTTCCATCAAGGTCATTTGCTCCAAACTCTTGGGCTATAAGGGCTAGATTGATTGTAGAGGTTGCCCAGTAGGCTTTGATGTTAGGAATATTGTCTAAGATAATTCTAGAAATAGCATAAGTTTTTAAAATCTCTTGTCCAGATGGGTAGTTCTTTACATTTAAAAAGTTATTCTCTTTCTGGTAAACCAAAGGAATAAAGGCATTGAACCCACCTGTTTTATCTTGTAAATTTCGTAAACGAATCATATGGTCAATTCGATTTGCCCTACTCTCTACATGACCAAAAAGCATAGTTGCATTGCTCTCTTTTCCTCGATTATGCCACTTTTCATGAATCTCTAGCCACTGCTCTGATGTTACTTTTCCTTTACATAAATATTCACGAACTTTCTCATCAAAAATCTCTGCCCCTCCACCTGGCATTGAATCGACACCATTTTCTATCATTTGGTCTAAGACCTCATCATAACTTAGTCCATACTCACGATGTAAAAAATCAACTTCAGCAGAGGTCATAGCTTTTATATGAACTTGTGGAAACTTCTCCCGTATCTTTCTAAATGCTCCCATGTACCACTCTACTCCATCATTTGGATTATGAGCCGATACAATATGAAGCTCTTTTGCTCCTTTTTCTACAGATTTGGTTGCTATCTCTAAAATTTCATTATGGCTCATGGTATATTGATTTGGATTTTTTCTACTTGCTGAGTAGGCACAAAATTTACAAATATCAGCACAAATATTGGTAGGGTTAATATGACGATTAATATTAAAGTAACTCTTTTTTCCAAATTTTTCTCTGCGAATTGCATCTGCTAATTCGCCCAAAGTAAATAAATCAAGCTCATAAAGTGCTTCTCCCTCTTCTTGGGTTAATCGTTCTCTATTCTTTACTTTTTCAACTAAGCTCATTTTATCCTCTTTTTTTACTTTTTTGGTATTATAACAACAATAGATTAGGAGTGGCAAAAATGGAAAATATAAAGACACAAATAGAGACTTTACTATATCAAGATGCACCCGATTTTGAAATAGCCAAACTTCTAAAAAAAGAGATTAAACGATACTATAAAACTCTTGATGAGACATTTTCAAAAAATAATGGAAAAGATTTTTTGCTTAAACATACAAAAAAGATAGATACCCTTATACAATTGGTCTATCAAGTGGCTATGCGTTCTATGTTTGGGACATATATGCCAATGAAAAGTACCCTACCTATTACGCTTTTGGCTCTTGGTTCTTATGGACGAGAACAACTCTGTGTCTATTCCGATATTGATTTAATGATTGTCTACAAAGAGGTAGAGGGATACAACACACAAGAGATGATAGAAAAAATTCTTCTTATCTTATGGGATGCAGGGCTAAAACTAGGACACCGTGTTCATGAGGTTGGCGAACTTTTTAATGTTTCACAAACTGATATAACCATTAAAACCTCTATGATTGAATCAAGATTTATAGAGGGTTCTAGCCAACTTTGGCATCAAACACAAAACGAACTGCACCGAATCCGTAAAGATAACCAAGAGGCTTTTATAAAAGCAAAAATCGAAGAGATGAAAAGTCTGCATAAAAAATATCCTATGACTATGGAGCCAAACCTCAAAGAGGGTGTAGGTGGCTTTAGAAATGCCAATTTGGTCTATTGGATAGGAAATATTCTCTATACTGTACCACGAATTAGAGACCTAAATAGCTCTATTATTTCAGATAAAGAGTATAAAGAGTTTCGGACAGCCTTAGATTTTCTATTTAAAGTACGTTCTGCACTGCACCTTGCTACAGGAAAAAAAGAAGATAAACTACGACTAGAACTAATTCCTGCTGTTGCGACCTATTTGGGCTATAAAGAGACCCAAAAAGAGCATATGCGATTCTCCAGAAAAGTAATTTCTTATCTTAAAACAATAAAATTACATACTACTGTTTGGATAAATGAATTAAGCTCTTGCTGTAGTGATGTAAATATGCTACGTCCTCTCAATAATCACGACTCCTATTTTGAGTTAGTAGAACAGTTAAGTAAGGCTTCTCCAAAACAGTTTCCTGTACACCCAACCTTTTTAAAAGCACTCAATTGCAGTTTTAGAAGTGCGAATGTCGAAGAGAAGATATATCCTCTTTTGAATAAAATTTTTCAAACTTCACAGAGTAATCTTATTTTAGAGACCCTCCTTGACACACGACTACTCGGCTATACTATACCTTATCTTAAAGCTATAATAAACTTACCTCAGTTTGATGGTTATCATCAATATGCTGTCGGAGTTCATACCATTAAATGTATTGAAGCGTTAGAAAATATAAAAGATAAAAGAGTTCAAGTTCTCTATGATGAATTAGATAGAAAAGAGAAACTTTTTATTAAACTTGTTGTTCTTATTCACGATGCAGGTAAAGGGCGTAAACGTCCTCATGCAGAAGTAGGAACAGTTCTCTTTAAAAGTTTGGCTCAAAAATTCAATTTGAGTGAAAAAGAGATAAAAATAGGTAAAAATCTTATTTTATACCACACACTCATGAGTACCACTGCCCAAAGAGATGATTTATACTCTGAACAGACTATTTTAAAATTTTCATCACATTTCCCTACTCAAAAAGAGTTAAACTTTATCTATATTTTAACCTATGCAGATATGAATGGAGTAGGAACACCCATTTATAATGATTTTAATTCACGACTGATTAATACTTTATATAGACAATCTTGCTTAGTTATTTATAATGTAACCCTATTAAAAGAGACCACAAAACGCATTAAAAAAGAGAAACAACTTAAACTAATAGAAGAGTTTCAAGAGCTACCAAAAACTTTACAGAAAAAAACTTTAAATATTACATCAGATATGTTTTTTATAAAAAATACACCTCAACGAATCATCAATATTGTCCAAAAAGCCCAACAGCTAAAAGATTATGAGTTTCTTATCTCAAATACAAACTCTTTAACTATTGAAGTTTTACGAAAAAATAATCTTGACTTGAGCTTTTTACTCCATAAACTCTCCGATTTAGAGATTGTTCAAATGGATATTTATAAACTTTTTACAGGAATTAAATATTTTAGAATTGATTTTGCTGAAACCATAAATTCAAATGAAGAGCTTTACCTTGAAGAAATCATTAATTCTGCTTTAGAGAAAAAACATATTTTATCTTTAAAAAAGCCAAATGTTAATAAAAAAGACATTTCAATAGACTGCAATCATTCAAAAGAACATGCGATGATGAAACTAAACTGTCCCAATCAAAAAGGGGTACTCTCTTACCTTATAAACATATTTGACCGTCTAAAAATAGATATTGGTTCAGCAAAAATTCACACAAAAATGAACAGAGTAAATGACCTTTTTTTAATCGAGAAGAATGGAAACTTTTGCAATAATACTAAGCAAATTATCAAAGAATTAACGGAGAGCTAAAGATGTGTGGTATTGTTGGATATATTGGAGCTAAAGAGAAAAAAGAGATTTTATTAGATGGACTTCAAGAGTTAGAGTACAGAGGTTATGATTCGGCAGGAATTGCTATTATAGAGAATAAAGAACTTAAAAACTTTAAAGCTGTTGGACGACTTCAAAATTTACGAGAAAAAACGAAAGAGTATACAAGTAATGGATTTGGTGTCTCTATTGGTCATACGCGTTGGGCAACCCATGGAAAACCAACAGAGTTAAATGCACACCCTCATATGGGTAGATATTCATTTGTAGTACATAATGGAATTATAGAGAACTATCAAGAGCTTAAAACAGAACTTCAAAATGAGGGTATAACTTTTTTAAGTCAAACCGATACAGAGACAATTGTTCATCTTTTTGAGAAAAATTATAACTATTTACAAGACTCATGGCAAGCTTTTCAAAATACTTTAAAAAAACTAGAAGGTGCTTATGCCACTTTACTAATTAGTGAAGCAGACCCAGATACCATATTCTTTGCAAAACATGGCTCTCCAATGCTGATTGGATTCAAAGAAGAGGATGTATTCTTTGCTTCATCAGATACACCTATTATTGGAAAAGCTACAGAAGTTTACTATTTAGAAGATGGAGAATTTGGTTATGCAAAAGATGGGAAAGTCACTCTTTTTAATAAAGATGGAGAGAAGAAGTTTACAAAAAAAGCCCTAGCAACTGATAAAGCAATGGCTCAAAAAGATGGTTATCGTTTCTTTATGGAAAAAGAGATTTATGAACAGAGTCATGTAATGAACGATACCATGATGGGACGTGTGTTAGAAGATAAGATTGAATTTGAAGAGCTAAATGAAGAGTTGTTTGAAAACATTAATCATATCAAAATTTGTGCCTGTGGAACATCATATCACTCTGCCTTAACAGGTGCTTACCTACTTGAACGAATTGCAAAAATTCCTTGTCAAGTTGAGATTGCTTCTGAATTTAGATACAAAGAGCCACTTCTTCGTGATGATACACTATTTATTACTATTTCACAAAGTGGAGAGACAGCAGACACACTAGAAGCCCTAAAAATGGCAAAAAGAGCAGGACTTAAAAGTTTGAGTATCTGTAATGTAGATAACTCTTCTATCGTAAGAGAGAGTGATTCTGCTATTTTAACCCGTGCAGGAATCGAAAAAGGGGTAGCAAGTACAAAAGCATTTGCTACACAAACCATGGTTTTATGGATGCTTACCCTCTATGTAGCTCAAAGTAAAAAAACCATTAGCAGTGAAACATTAGCAGAAGAGCTATCAGCCATGCGTCATACACCAAAATCTCTTTTGGTTAATGATAAACTTCATGCAAAAATGAATCGTCTATCAAAACGATATTTACACGGTCATGGTTTCTTCTTTATTGGTAGAGACTTATTCTTTCCATTAGCACTAGAGGGAGCTTTAAAATTAAAAGAAATCTCCTATTTACATGCCGAGGGTTACCCAGCAGGAGAGATGAAACATGGACCAATTGCCTTGGCTGATTCAGAACTCTTTACCGTAGCTCTTATGCCAAAAACACTGCACTATGAAAAAATTAAATCAAATGTAGAAGAGTTATGTGCCAGAGACGCAACTGTTTTAGCTATCTCCCCTGCACCATTTGATTTAGCCGATGACTTTGTACAAACTACATACGATGAACATCCAATGTTGGAATTTTTTGAGATGATGGTTGTTACACAACTACTTGCTTTAGAAATTTCTATACGATTAGGAAATGATGTAGATATGCCTAGAAACTTGGCAAAGAGTGTTACTGTAGAGTAATCATGGTACGTTTTAAAACGTACCATTCATAAAATGAAGTTTTAATAAGAGAACTTCATTCCACCATAGAAACTAGTATTAAAAAGGTCTGGTTTAATCCCGACATATTCGGTATGAATATTTCTATATCCTACATAAATCCTTACACTCTCTATCACCTCCATATCAGCAGAGACTCGAAACTCATTATACGTTACCGAATCCCCAAAAGACAATACTTTTGGTGCATAGAGAAGTTTCCCCTCTACCGCAACAGGAGGAATATTAAACATTAGAGGAGGAAAAGAGTAACGTACCTTTGCCATAAATGGTAATGCTGTAAAATCTTCATCAGCTACTTCAGCCCAAATAAATTTTGCACCCAAAGTGACCTCTACTCCTTCGATTCCCTCTAGCTTATTCGTTGCACCTAAACCTGCACCAATAAGCTTTGTATCTTCATTATTATTTAAAAAATTAACATCAGCCTGAAAGATTGTACTGTTTGTTTGAAGTGCTGCTAAATTTCTAGAATCAATAATACCTTCTATCTCTAAATCTTGTTCATTAATATTCAGACCCACTCCACTCTCTGCTGAAAGTAGTGTTGAGAACATTAAACCTGTTAGTGCTAATTTTTTGAACATATATATCTCCATTGTTATAAGTTATGTCTGTTATTATATCACAGATTCATATGAAATAGCATAGATTGTTTTTTTACAGAAACCATTAAAATAACCCTATTAATCACTAAAAGTCACAGTATTTTACACAATTCATATACAAAATCGTTATAATATACAGTCGTGGATTACTAGGAGAACACAATGAAAAAAACACTATTGATACTATCTTTAATGCTAACCTATAATACAGCCCTTATGGCTAATGGAAAAACATTATATAAAAACTGTGCAGGTTGTCATGGAGACAACGGTAAAACCAAAGCTTTACATTTATCAAAAGCTATTGCAGGTCAATCATCTGCTAAAACAATAAAGCAACTTACTGCCTATAAAAAAGGTCAACTTAATGCATATGGTTTGGGAAACATTATGAAAACGCAAGCAGAAACATTATCAAAGGCAGATATAAAAGCTTTAGCATCCTACATTCAAAAGTTAAAATAATCTGAAATTGAAAGCTTTAGCCTCACTAAAATTTAATGAAACTAAAGTTTTCTTTTCCAAATATCTTTACATATATTTTTTTAATACTTCAGGAATTTCTATAGAACCATCTTCATTCTGATAATTCTCCATAATTGCTACTAGTGTTCGCCCCACTGCCAAAGCTGAACCATTTAAGGTATGAACAAGAACATTCTTTTTTCCATCTTTATAACGAATTTTTGCTCTTCTTGCTTGAAAATCGCGTGTATTTGAAATTGATGAAATCTCTCTATATTTATCTTGCCCAGGAAGCCAAACTTCAAGGTCAATCGTTGTAGATGCCGAGAATCCAAGGTCTCCCCCACAAAGCTCTACTACTCTATGAGGAAGACCTAATTGGGTTAATATATCTGACGCATTTTCAACCATCATCTCAAAAATTTCTTGTGATTTTGAAGGCTCTACAATAGCAACCATCTCTACTTTATCAAACTGATGCTGTCGAATCATACCACGGGTATCACGCCCTGCTGAACCTGCCTCTTTTCTAAAACATGGTGTATACCCTGTTAATAGAATAGGTAACTCTTTGCTTGTTAAAATCTCATCATTATATAAATTAGTAAGAGGTACTTCTGCTGTAGGAATCAAGTATAAATCTTCATCATCTATCTTAAACAAATCATCTTCAAACTTTGGAAGTTGACCTGTTCCTTGAAGCATTTTAGCATTATTTATAAAAGGTACACAGACCTCTTCAAAGCCTTTTTCACGGTTTACATCTAAAAAGAAGTTAATTAATGCTCTCTCCATTCTTGCAGCATCTCCACGAAGTACAGCAAAACGGCTTTTTGCCAATTTGACACCACGCTCAAAATCTATCCAACCATTAACCTCTGCCAATGCCCAATGCTCTTTAGGTTCAAAATCAAAGCTTCTAGGTTCTAAAACTTTTCGTAGTTCTATGTTATCATCTTCATCAGCACCCTCGGGTACAGAATCATCAGGGAAATTGGGCATTGCCAATGCCACATTTTGTAAAGCCTCTTCTGCTTGACGTGCTGTAGCTTGAAGCCCTACAAGTTGCTCTTTTTTAGCATCAATTTGAACTTTAAGTTCGCCAACATCTTTTTTCTCTCTCATGTACATTCCAAAGAGTTTAGACATTTTATTCTGCTCTGCCTTTGCCTCTTCAAACTGTGCATTTGCCTCTTTTAGTGTAGAAAAAAGCTCTTTTAACGCTTCAAGTGTTTGCGTGTCAACACCTTTTTTTAAGAGTTTAGCACTCGCTTCATCAAAGTTTTTTTGTAGATATTTTAAATCAATCATGAGTTTACCTATATATAGAAATATTTTATAGAATTATAGTAAAAAGTAGAGAAGAAGAGGATTAAGTAGAGAAAAGAGGTTTAGTACCTGTTCCGTAAATCCTTGTTGTTAATAAGAAACAACTACTAAATAACCATAGGAAAAATTCCTACGGTTAAATAAAAGATTAATCAGTAATTTTAACTGAGTAAGCTTTAAGAGAAAGAGGCACTGCTGGTCTCTTAATGTGTACTGGTCTTCTTAATGTATCAGAAGAGTTTAGAGGACGAGTTAACTTGTCTCTCCATGCTTGGTAAACTTTCATATTGTTTTCGTAGTTTACCCAAATGTCTCCAATTTGGTCTTTTGGACCTGCTAGCTCAATAATAACTTTTTGATGCCATGCATGGTTACCTGCAATTGGGTCTGGATGTGAAGGTGCTACAGCATTTTGCCATGAACCACTTAGTCCATCCCACCAGATGTTATCTAAATCTTTATTGTACTCTTTAAACTGCCAAGTATCGTGACGCTCTTGCATCCCTTTATCAAGACCTTGTTTTGGTTTAAGTGTACCAATTTTACCATCCATTGTCATCTCATACAGTGGAGCACCAAGACCCATTACACCCAATTTATGAGAGAAACCTGGAATCTCTACAGCATT
>CAYPCV010000173.1:0-29097 GCA_964409295.1 uncultured Sulfurovum sp. | reverse complement strand
TATAATAACGGGGAAGCCTACCATGTGCATCTATTGGTATTATATCCGCCAAGAATAGAGCAACAGAAAACACCTGATTAATATTTGCTTCGCAAATGTTCCTTATATCCTCGTCCTTAACGGCGAGGGTTTACGGAACAGGTGCTAAATAGGGCAAATAATCACTTAAAAATCGTAGGTTAAACCAACATTAAGGGTATCTAAATCAGGAGAGCCTGATTTTTGAATTAAACGTTCATAATCAGCAAAAACGCCCAGACCCTTCTCTTGGTCTCCATGTCCATCAAACGCTCTATTGTATCGACCATCTTTTGCTCTGTCTTCAGAAATATCATGTTCTACACCTACACCCCAAGCAAAGCTTTTAGAGTCAACACGTTGTAGACTACCTTGCGTTGTGGTCTTTGCCACACCAGCTAAAGCATAAAGATTTGTTGCTTCTCCTACAGGAAGCATCGGTTTTACAAAAACACCAACATGTTTAATCTTTCCACCATTACTCTTCCAATTGGTTCTAATTCCTCTAGCTTCGATTCCAATATATTGATTTACATCGTAACCAATCCGACCCATTAGACCAACTGTTCTATCCGTACCCGATTGTGAACAACTACTTGTACCCCCACCACATTTGGTTTTAAACTTGGCAGTAGAGATACCAATACCTGCATAGAGACCATTAGTTTTAATATCTTTAATCGGTAAAGGAGGAGGAATAGCAGGAACTTCTTTGATAACTACTGGCTCTTCAATAATTTTCTCTTCTTCAACAGGTTCAACATATACCTCTTCTGCAATAGGTTCAACGTATGCCTCTTCAATAACTTCAGGATACTCTTCTATTACAGACTCTTCAGCAAACACAACATCTTCCGTCTCATAAATTGGCTCTACAAAAGTCCCACCTGCATATACCAAACCTGTTGTAAACAAGCTAACTAACATTATGTTTAATTTTTTCATAAAACACTCCTAAATTTAATTAAAAATTATAGCATTATTTATATTAAACACAACAGAACATTTTACATTATAAAATAATATTATTTAACTATTTCTCTTCTTTTACTTAGTGTTTGAAAAACAAAGTAAATAGCTATTGAACAAAGAATCATTATAAAACTTTGAATCTGTCCCATTGTAAGCCACCCACCATATAGGTATCCCAATTGAGAATCAGGTTCTCTCCAAAACTCTACTATAAATCTAGCTGTTCCATAAAGGATACCATAAATACCAATTAATGCCCCATCAAACTGTTTACTTTTTCGATAAAGAAAAATAAGTATAGCAATAACAATTCCCTCTAAAAAACCTTCATATAGTTGAGAAGGATGTCGAAGTACCCCATCAACATAAATTCCCCAAGGAACATCGGTAATACGTCCTACTAGTTCTTGATTCAAAAAATTTCCAATACGTCCAAAAACAAAACCTACAGGAACAGAAAGTGCCACAACATCCAATATCTTATAAATTTTACCAGGATTTCTTCGGGAAAATAGATAGGAAGCGATAGCTGCCCCTACAACAGCTCCATGGTAACTCATACCTCGTATCCCAACAAACTCTCCATCCTCTGAAAAAGGATTAAATATTTGCCAAGGTTGCGTTAAGTAATAGGATGTATTTGGGTCATAGAAAAGGATATACCATGTTCGTGCACCCAAAATAATTCCTACTTCAATCCAAATAAAATAATTATCTATTAAAAGCTCCGAAATAGGCATGCTATCTTTTTTAATAATCCATTTTGCAAACCACAATGCTGTTAGCAGAGCAGATATATACATTATCCCATACCAATGTATAGAGATAAAGCCAAAATCAATGGCCACGGGATTAAAATGTTCGTAAATATGGTTCCAAAATTCCACATAAATCCTTTTATCAATAGTTCTTATATAGTATAACATACTAGACCATTAACTATTCATTAATATTCCATTGTTTGATTATTAACAGTTATCTATTATAATACGGTTAAGAAGAAAAGATGTTATCAGCATTGTTCACAAGATTAAGTATGTAATTGAACTCCTTTGAAATATACTCCCTTGATAGAACATATTTAGACCTCCTTTGTAATAGCCCTTGTGAACAATGCTGATAATATTCTATCTTACCTTTAACCCTTCTCTTGATATGATACCCCTTCAACTATAAAAATAAGGATTTATTATTATAAAAATTTTAATGATAGAAGATGATTATGAGATTTCTCAAATTTTAACTGAATATCTTAATAAATTTGATATTACTGTTATGTCTGCCGAGGAGCCTTATATGGGTCTCTCTTTATTAACCCAAAATGACTTTGATTTAATTATTTTAGATTTAACCTTACCTGGTATTGATGGTCTTGAAGTAATACCTAAAATACGAAACCACTCTTCTATCCCAATTATTGTCTCTTCTGCACGGGATGATATTACAGACAAAGTCATTGCTATGGAACGAGGAGCTGATGACTATATGCCAAAACCGTATGACCCACGAGAATTGGTTACCCGTATTAAAACTATTTTGAGAAGAACACAAAATTTAAACAAGAGTACAGAGAACGACTCTCTTTTTGAACTAAACAGTGATGCACGTCATATTATTTTTAAAAATATACTCCTTGAGTTAACGGCTGCTGAGTTTGATATTTTATCCATTCTGATTCAACAAAAAAATTCAGCTGTATCAAGGGAACATCTGCTTTATGACTCTGAACATATTGATGACAATAGCTCTATTAAAAATATTGATGTTATCATCTCTCGTATTCGTCAAAAGCTTTCTCTTATTGATAATAAAAATTCATATATAAAACCTGTTCGAGGTATTGGTTATCTTTTAACAGAAAAGATTTAAAGGTCTCTTCTATATGCGAAATATTATGAAAAACATCTCTGTTTCTGCTTTTATCAATACCCTTTTTGCCTTAGTCCTCTCCCTACTTTTAACAGCTCTATTTCTTTTTATCTCTTGGGATAAAGAGAAACAGAAAAAAGATGAACTCAATCGTTATAAACTTATCTCCAATATTCTACTCTCAACAGCTCAATTAAACCCTACAGAAGAAGATAAAAAGAAATTTTATCAAAACTTTCATGTTAAACCTGTTGCTCTCAATGAGAGTCGTCTTCTTATTCTAAGTAAAGGTACAGTTATTTTTGAAGGAGAATCGGTCTATGGACGTATGCAAATTTTTGCCATTGGAAAAAACCAATACATTTATCTAAAACGTTACGGTTACAACCTTATGCTCAAAGACATGCAACCTCAAAGTCTACGCGTTCAAATTACTATTTTAATTGCACTCCTTATTGCTATTTTATTTATTTTTCTATACGTTGCGATTATCCGAAAGCTAACACCTCTAAAAAAATTAAATAGACAGATAGAAGAGTTTGCAAAAGGGAATATGAATATAAAGATTACCCAAAAAAGTAATGATGAAATTGGAAAGATTGCACAAAGCTTTGATAATGCTATACACCATATCCGTACACTCCTTGACTCTAAAAATCTTTTTATGCGAAATATGATGCATGAGTTAAAAACACCAATTACACGAGGGCGTATCGCTACAGAAATGGTCGAAGATGGCATAGGAAAAGAGACACTTATTCGTGCTTTTGAACGGATGAACGAACTTATCGAAGAGTTGGCTCATGTTGAACGTTTGACTACCCAAGATTTTCAACCACTTATGAGGGAAACCACACTAAATAAAATTATAGACAACAGTATTGCTCTACTTATCTCTAATAAAAATAAGCTCAATATTCATATTGAAGATACAACATTGACTACAGATAGAAAATTACTTGCCTTAGCTGTTAAAAATCTTTTAGATAATGCTTTAAAATATGGAGAAGATGAAACAACAGTTATTGCAAATAGTGAGAGTATTCAAGTTATCTCTATTGGTAAAAGTTTAGAGCATCCTCTCTCATATTATCTCGAACCCTTTACACAAGAAGAGAAACGAAACAGTGGTTTTGGATTGGGACTCTATATAGTTCATAATATTGTAGACAGATTAAAGTATAAACTAAACTATTTTCATAAAAATGGGAAAAATATCTTTGAATTAAAACTTAAATAGCCTTAAACATCTAAATATTTTTTCTCACTTCCTGCATTTAATTGAGCAATTTCAGGATTAGGATGATAAAGAATAGCCCCTTTCTCTTCTACACGTTTACCATTAATTTCATCTAAAACCTTTAAAAGTTTTCGTTCCGTTTCAAAGGTAAGGTTTCCTGTTGCTAATAGATTCAGAATTTTCTCTGCATACTCTTTTTTAGCAATCATATCTCTATACTCTGTCTCTTTTTCTAACTCCATTGTAGATAAATATTTTTGGTAGCGTAAATAGATAAAAATAAGTAAGAAAATAAGAAGAGCAACAATAATATAGATATAATTTCTTTGAGTTGTCTCTACAGCTTCAGCTTGAAATTTCATATTAGCTATCGTAGATTGGGTCTTATAATCAATCTCTTTTAACTCCACTTTCGTGTTGTTCTCTTTCTCATTAATTTTAATACTCTCATACGTCTTTAACTGTTCTTTTTTATGCTCATTATCCAAAACAATTAATCGTGCTTCTTTTTCATTGGCAAGCTTAGAAAATGCTAGCTCTTGTTGCAGTTGCATATCAGTATGTGGTTGTTCTATTATTTTACGAAAAGCCTCTTGGGAACTTCCTGTCGTACTAAATGCAGAAAAGACAATATACCCCAATATTGCCGATAATCCAACAAGTAATATCTCTCTCATTTATGCCTCCTTAAACATGTAAAATAGTAAAAAATCACAAAAAACATTTTACAACAAAAATAAACTCTTACGAAATATCTTAATATTATATCACTTTATCTATAATTTTGTGTTTATAAATCTCACTTTCAATACTTTTTCTAATCTTTAGTTAGAAAAAGCAAAAATCTTTATAACATATTAAAGAATTGATATTCTGTAGGTATCTGTACGTTTCTTCCAACCAGAAAGCCATCTTTTTTCATTTTTTTCTACAGGAGAATTCAGAACACGACGCTCTAACATAAGGTAAGCAACCCTAGAAAACTCTTCTAATGCCCCAGCCCCTTGCTGTACAGGTCTCATATTTTTTAGTACTTGAAGTAAGCCCCATCCTTGATTATTATAACGTTCTGTGGCTTTTATTCCTTTACCTTTGAAATTAATATAATCAATTAAAGGATATAAACCCCCTTTGGTCTTAACCAAAGCATTATAGTTTGCAATAATATATTTTCGATACTCTGGAGCAACATGAGTAATAATTTCGGGAATAGATGCATGTACTCTATCAAAAAAGAATTGTGTCTGTAACGCTTTCGTATTCATCAAGATATTCTTTAATTGTTGAAACTCTTTATCCGACCTTGCCCGTTCAAATACCTCTTTGTTTCTCCATGGAGCCCCAATTTTTCTTGCTTGTAATAACCACTTTGGAACAGCAACCTTATTGGAAACATAATAATCTATCATCGAAGGAAAAGTCTCATCAAAACGTTTAGGTTCATTCTTTGGATACCAAATAAAATGCCCTATCCCTAACGAAGCAAAATTCTCATTTGGAGACCAATACATTAAATATTTTGGATTACCACCTGTCTCATTTTGATAAATTTTATCAGAAATAACATTTAACTCATAGGGAGTTAAACTGGGTCTCTCTACACCTACAGGATACTTAATCGTCCCTTCAATCTCTTTGGTACAAGAAGTAAGTAACAAAGCAGTTAATCCAATTGTTAATATTTTTATGCGTATCATATGTTTTCCTAATCTATTATTTAGATAAAGTATAGGAAAAAAAGACTAATTCTTCTGTTAATAATTAAGATTAATAAAAATTATTAATTATTGACCTGGATTATAATCTGCATAATAGACAGAACCGTCTGAAAAAGTATTTACCGTTAATTTAGAAAACTTTTCTAGGTAGTCCCAAAAGTCATCTTTTATTTTCTGATTCATATCCACTTTTCTTAAGGCTTCTTCCATACAACCCAACCACTCATAACGTGATTTTTCGTAAATTGAGAAGTCATCATGCAGACGAATCATAAACTCATCTAAATTCATACCACCTGTTTCACTCTCATAAACTTTTGGTCCACCACATATTTGAATAAAAAATCTTGTATTTTTAACTTTTACTTCATGAAACTCATCTTCATCCTGAGGAAAAAAGTGTGCAATATCACTCTCATAAATAATATCATAAAAATCATACATCAATGCACGCATTCCCTCTTCTCCACCAACTGCTTTATAAAACTCTGCTGACGGATTCTTAAATTCAACCTCTTCCCCTTTAACTACTTTAGATATTTCATAACTCATCTTCTATACTCCTATTTTTTCTTAGTTACATCTATTCTATCAAATTATAATAAATATAATAGATGGTGCTTACAATTCTAATCACAATAGCGTTTTAACACGTTACCATAAGCATCAATTCGTCTATCTCGTAAAAATGGCCAAATATCGCGAACTTCTTTGGTACGTTCATGATGAATCTCTGCATAAATAATGCTTTCACTACTATCTGCTCTTACTAATATTTGACCTTGTGGGTCACAAACAAAGGAGTTTCCCCAAAATCGTATGCCCTCCATTACACCTGATGAATCCTTTTCAAATCCCACACGGTTCACAGACAAAACAGGAATACCATTGGCAATAGCATGAGAACGTTGAATCGTTATCCATGAATCTAGTTGTCTATCTTTCTCCTCTTCGCTATCCTCATCAAACCAACCAATAGCTGTGGGATAAATAAGAAGTTCAGCCCCTTTTAGAGTCATAAGACGAGCAGCTTCAGGATACCATTGGTCCCAACAAATCAATACTCCTAATTTACCTACCGAAGTCTGAATGGGTTCAAAACCTAAATCTCCAGGGGTAAAATAGAATTTTTCATAAAACCCTGGGTCATCAGGAATGTGCATTTTTCTATATTTCCCTGCTAGAGAGCCATCTTTATCAAAAACAACTGCCGTATTGTGATAAAGCCCAGCTGTACGTCGTTCAAAAAGAGATGTCACTAATACAATGTTATTCTCTTGTGCCACTAAAGACCAAAACGTTATATCCTCTTTCCATGAAGAGGCATAATCAAAAAACTTAACATCTTCACTTTGACAAAAATACTCATGTTGATGTAATTCTTCTAAAATAATTAGTTCTGCTCCTGCTTTAGAGGCTTTTTTTATATCTTTTACTGTCTCTTCTACTGTTAACTCTTTAGTCTCATAATATTTCTTTTGAATTAATGCAATTTTCATATACTTACTTTTTGACTTATTTTACCATATCTTTAGAGATTAAGAATTATTTATTTAATATTATTTTTTTGTGTTAAATATTATTTTAAGTTTATTTCTGTTATACTACACAATATAAAACATAGGAATTAAAAAGGAAATATCATGTTTGAGCTTACTTTAAAAAATAAATCGTATCTACTTATCGCTAGTACCTTTCTTCTTATTGGTTGTGGAGAAGCTTCTTCAAACTCTCCAACTCAACTCTCTACACAAGAAAATTTAACAAAGATAAGCATCACTCAACAAGAGTTCCTAGATGCTATTAATAAAGCTCGTTCTACTTCAAGAGATTGTTATCCAAATGACCCAAACCGTGGTTTTATGGAAGCAACTCATCCACTAACATGGAACAATGAACTTTATGCCTCAGCACTAGAACACTCTACCGATTTAGCAAACAGTGATACTTTTTCACACTTAGGTTCAGGAACGGAACATGACATCACAGGTAATGGAGAAGCAAGCGAATTTTTTGAACGTATTCTTGCCAATGGTTATACACACTACTACTCTGTAGGAGAAAATATTGCAGGTGGTCAAAAAAATTTAGAAGAAGTCATGACAGCATGGTTAAAAAGCCCTGGTCACTGTACCAACATTATGAAAGATACTTATAAAGAGGTTGGTGTAGCTGTTGTCTTAAATGACGAAAGTACTTACGGTATTTACTGGACTCAAAACTTTGGAAGTAAAACAAAATAGAACTATGTTAGAAAATACTATTTCTCAGCATCTTTCTTCTAATTACGCTTGGGGAAGTTGATTTATTTCATAGAAGGATGCTGTGCAATAGTATTTTAAACGCTAAAAAGGAATCTGCATCGTAGAACAATGCAAACTCCCCCCCTCTTCAATCAAACGCGAACACTCTACAGGAATAATCTCTTTATCTTTAAAAAATTCTTTAAAAATCGCATGAACTACTTTGTCTTCTTTCACAGAATAAGTAGGATAAACCAAAGCCCCATTTGTAATCAAAAAATTAGCATAAGTAGCAGGTAATCGACTCTTTTCATCATCAAATTTAGCAGAAACCATAGGTAATGGAATTAAATTATATTTTTTATTTTCAAATGTTCTAAACCCTTTTAACTGCTCTTCCATTTTTTGAAGTTCTGTATAATGTTCATCATCAACATCACTACACTGAACATACATAATAGTATCTTCAGAGACAAACCTAGCCAAAGTATCAATATGAGAGTCAGTATCATCCCCAGCCAAATAGCCATAATCAAGCCATAAAACTCTTTTAGCCCCTAAATATTCTGCTAATTTCTCTTCAACCTCATCTTTAGCAAGTCCACCATTACGATTAGGATTACACAAACAAGCCGAAGTAGTCAAAATAGTCCCCAATCCATCCGACTCAATCGCCCCACCCTCTAACACAAAATCAATAGTTTCAAGTGGAGTAATTCCCATATACCCTTTTTTATGAAAAGCCCTATTAACACCATTGTCTAAAGAAGCCTCAAACTTCCCACCCCAAGCATCAAAAGTAAAATCCAAAAGCTTTATCTCTCCATTTTCAAAAATAGAGATATATCCAAAATCACGAATCCAAGTATCATTTGTAGCTATCTCTATAAAACTCATATTCCGAGTAGAACAGAACAGACCTGATATATCCTCTTTTTTATCACAAATAATATAAACAGGCTCTTTATACGCAATCGCTTGTGCAATTCGGATGAATGGAACAAGAGCTGATTTTAAATTACTGTTCCAATCGCTATTTTTATGAGGGAATGCCATTAATACAGCTCTTTGTTTTTGCCATTCTGGGGGTAAAATTTTATTCATCTATAATACTCTTTTAATTTTTTAGAATTTTCATAAGGCTTATCTTTCAAAGTACAGATAAGCCGAGCTTCTGTTTTAGGTTTAAATCCAATAAGAGAAGTAAATTTAGAAAAATACAGTTCAAACTTATCTAAAGATTTAAAATTTTTAACTATACATCATGAGTTAACATCGTCCAAATCATGAATTAACATGAAGAATATCATAAGTTAACAAAATTATTCTAATTCCTTTTAGCTATAATCCCCTATGGCATTTATAAAAATAAACAAAGAAAATTTTTTTCATAATCTTACTCAATTTAGTTTAAAAACAAAATCAAAAAACATTATAGGTATTGTATTAAAAGACAATGCCTATGGGCATGGTCTTGAAGTTATGGCAAAACTCTCACAAGAGTTTGGATTAAGCCAAGCTGTGGTTCGTACATTTAAAGAAGCAGAAGTTATAAAACCCTATTTCAGAAACATTTTAGTATTAGGAGATAGAGCCATTTGTGATAAGAAATGCTCCTTTACACTCAACTCCATAGAGGATATTCTAAATGCCCAAAGCAACTCGGTTGTTGAGTTGAAAGTTGATACAGGAATGCATCGAAACGGTATTGATATTTCTGAACTTACAAAAGCTTTGCAACTTATACGAGAAAAAGAGTTACTGCTCAAAGGAGTTATGACTCATAATCGTTCAGCAGATGAGTTAAGCTCCGAACTCTTTTGGCAACAAAAAAACTTTGAAAAGGTAAAAAAAAGTATTAAAGAGTTTGGCTTATCTGATATTCGCTATCACTCTTTTAACTCGGCTAGTGCCTTACGTCTAAACAGTAAAAGTGAACGTTTTATTCGTTTGGGAATTGGTGCATATGGATACTCTGAACTGCCTGCCCTCTATCAAACGTTAACCCTAAAACCTGTTCTCTCACTATGGGCAAAAAGAGTCTCCACACGAACACTAAAAAAAGGCGAACGAGTCGGTTATGGGGGTCAATTTGAAGCACCAAGAGCAATGACTATCTCCACCTATGATTTGGGTTATGGAGATGGATGGATGCGAAGTAATGGTTTTGAACCATTTATTACAGCAGATGGCTTACCCCTTCTTGGTCGGGTCTCGATGGATTACATTATTTTAGAGAGTACAAAAGATGAAGTGTGTATATTTGATGATGCATTAAGTGCAGGAAAACAGTTAAAAACTATCTCTTATGAGTTGATGACTCAACTACATGGAGATATAGAACGAATAGTTATTTAAACCATGCCCCATCCACATTAGCCTTTGCTAGCTCGCCTATCTCTGAATCTTTAGAGATAACTCCTAAAATTTGAGAATCAAATAGATAATTTTGAGCAATCGGCATTAACTCTTTGGCTAAAGATTTAGAGGCTTTTATATATTTTGCACCTATTAAATTAGCAAATATTGCCTCTTTTATATTCGTTACATTGACCATATACATCAAAGCATTTTTTTGACAATATTTCATCAACTCTATATCAAATTTTTCTATTTTTAATATAACATTTGATGGAGTTTTGGCTATCTCTTCTTGACTTTTAATCACATAAAACTGCTCGGTATCAATTAAAGGGTGTCCAAAAACTTTCATAACTCATTTTAGCCTTTTAGATTTTTCGACACAATCATTTGAACAATAGGCTTTTCGATGATAGATAAGAGCATCATCTTCGGTCATATAGACTCCACAAGAGGCACACTGTGATGTTCCTTCAATCTGCCCATCAGAACTACTATCTTCTTTTGGCTCATCTTTATTTAAAAGAGCATCCAATCTCTCTTTTCCACCAAAAAATTTATAGTAAATAACTAATCCAAGAATTCCAAAAGTAATAATTTTATCCATTCTTAACCTTTTATATAGAGATAATTTCTCTTATTCTTCTCAATAATATCATAATCCAATGCCAATTCAACGGTCTCTAGTTCAGAAAAGAGATGCTCTCCCTTATAAAAAAGGTATTGAGTCTCTCTGTTTTGAAGATGTTTCGTTAATGTCAAAAGCATCTTTGTATCTGTAACAGCTCGCGAACTTATCAAGCCAAAAGGTTCAGAGGCATAATCCTCTACCCTTTTTTTAGCTACTTCCACATTAGAAAGCTCCAACTCCATTGCCACATATTTCAAAAAAGAGGCACGTTTTTTTCTTGGTTCACAGAGTACAGTTCGAGTATTAGGGTACGCCATTGCCAACAATAACCCAGGAAACCCTGCACCTGTTCCAACATCTAAAATAGAACTTGGCGTATCTATAAAGGTTGAAGGAAACAACGAATCTTCAATATTTTTTTCTACTTCTAGTGGAGTTTTTGCCCCTGTTAGGTTGTGAATTTTATTCCACTCTAGCAATAATTCTGTAAATTTTTTTAATTTTTCACTCTCTATCATCTATAATAAATGTCCCATCTGATTTTTTTTGACCTCTAAATACTCTTTATTATAAGGATTAGCACTCATAACAATAGGTATACGTTTTGTAATCTCTATATTTTTAAGAGACTCGATTTTGCTAGGATTATTCGTAAGAAGCTGTATTTTTTTTATATTAAAATAGTTTAAAATATACTCAACAATTTCATAGGTTCGCTCATCTGCTCTAAACCCTAACTGATGATTGGCTTCTACAGTATTTAAGCCTTTGTCTTGTAATGCATACGCATTTACTTTTCCTACAAGCCCAATATTTCTACCCTCTTGACGATGGTAGATAATCATACCACCCTGTGAAGCAATAAGCTGTTGTGAAAAGGCTAATTGCTCTCCACAATCGCATTTTTTTGAGCCCAAAGCGTCGCCTGTTAAACACTCTGAATGTACTCGAACAATGGGGTTATCACTTAAGTTTTCTGTATAAATAGCAAGATGCTCTTTATCTGCTTCTTTAAAAGCTTGAATATTAAATGTACCGTAAATAGTTGGGAGTTTTGCAACTTGTGAAATATCAATTTGTCTCATGGGCAAAATTATATCACTTTATGATAAAATTCAACAAATTAACTTAAGGGAAACAGATGTTTACACGATTTAGACGAAAAAGACTCAACCCCGTTCTACGAGATTTATTGCAAGAGACTCATTTGAGTGTTAATGATTTTATCTATCCTCTATTTATTAAAAGTGGAGAAGGGATTAAAAAAGAGGTAGACTCCATGCCTGGTGTCTTTCAAATGAGTATTGATGAGATTTTAAAAGAGTGTATTACCTTAAAAGAGCTTGGTATCTACTCTATTATTCTGTTTGGTATTCCTGAAACAAAAGATTCTGTAGGTTCAGATGCCATGTGTGAACATGGAATTATTGCTTCTAGTATTCGAGCTATTAAAAAAGCTCATCCAGAGATGTTTGTGGTAACCGATTTATGTTTTTGTGAATACACTGACCACGGTCACTGTGGTGTATTAGACCCTATTCTTGAAACAGTAGATAACGATATTACTCTTGGTAATTTAGCAAAACAAGCACAAATCCATGCTAAATCAGGAGCTGATATGATTGCACCAAGTGGAATGATGGATGGGATGATTACAACCATTCGAGAAGGACTTGATGCAGGTGGATTTAGCCATATTCCTATTATGTCCTACTCTACCAAATTTTCATCTGCTTATTATGGACCGTTTAGAGATGTAGCAGAAAGTTCGCCAAGTTTTGGAGACAGACGAAGCTACCAAATGAACCCTGCCAATAGAAAAGAGGCTATTTTAGAGAGTCTTGCAGATGAGGCAGAAGGTGCAGATATTTTAATGGTTAAACCTGCTCTTGCCTACCTTGATATAGTCAGAGACATCAAAGAGAACTCCTCGTTACCTTTAGCTATTTATAATGTAAGTGGAGAGTACTCTATGCTCAAAATGGCAGCTAAAGCAGGTGTCATTGATTATGAACGTGTAATGATGGAGACAATGATTGGATTTAAACGAGCAGGTGCAGATATTATTATAAGCTACCATGCCAAAGAGGTAGCAGAATTACTGAAATAAGTAATTCTACTACTAAAAGGTCGGCTTTAGCCGACTAAATATATTTAAAAATTTATTTTCTATCTTTATCTATCTCTTCAGATAGTTTTGCCAACTCTTCTAAATACTCAGCTTGTCTACTCGTTGGAACGCTTAAAGGATTCTCTACTTTTTTCTCTTTAGTTGTATTCTTCTCTGTTTTTGAAATAGCAAGCTCAACCTCTTTTGCCATTTTATCAATATCTGAATCTTCGATTTGAGGAGGCATTGCTTCAACAGGTATCTCCTCTTCATGGGTAACTACAAGCTCATCATCTTCAACCATCTGTATAGAAGAAGGTGGTAAAGCATCTGAACCCTCTTTCATCATATAGTTATATCCATAAATCGACACGGCTACAATAATTATAAGTAACAACAAAATAGTCAAGATTTTAGAAAGTGTATTAGAAGATTTCTCTTCACTTGAAGCATTACTAAGTACTTGAGACTTATAGGCTTCACAAAAATCAGCTTCATCCTCTACATGGTTATTGAACAAAATGTTCCTTTCTATATAATTTATTTAAGTTTTATAAGACTATTCTAGCATAAGTTTCAGAAAATTATCTTTTAAATATTATTTTTTCTATATTTGCTACCCAAGAACACTATTTATTTGATATAATGTCTAAAAAAATAATTAAACCCAAATCATGTTTCATCATATTATTTAGGCTTAATTATAAACGAAAGGGAAACATTATGGATTCAACATTTTGGATGATAACCATCTTTTTAATTATCTCTATATTGGTAGTTCTTCACTATACCGTTGGCTTTCAGGGATTTCTACCTGTTATGATTGTAGACTCACAGAAAGCATTGGTTCTTGATAATAGATTAGGTGCTGATAGAGTTATTACAGAAGGTCTTAACAGATACATACCATTTGGAGTAGAGGTAGTTGTTGGCGAAGTTAGCTTAAAAGAACAACCGATTGACCCTCCAGGTCAAACAATTGTTACAAAAGATAACATCGAATTAAACGTTGATATGATTGCCACCATTAAAATAGTTAATCCTACCAAAGCTGTCATGGATGTTGAAGATTATAGAGCTTCAGTACAAAGTCTTGTCATGAGTAGTACATTGAACCAATTAGGACAGATGAATCTTGCAGATATTCAAAAAGAGCAAGATTCTCTATCTAAAAAAATTCGTGACCACATGCGAATTGATTGTGCTCGTTGGGGTATTGATGTTATTTTAGTTAAATTTGAAAGCATTACACCTCCTGAATCAATTAGAGAAGCGATGCAAAAAGAGATTGTTGCAGAAAAAGAGAAAAGAGCAGCTATTTTAAAAGCTCAAGGAGACCATGAAGTTCACGAAATCCATGCTGATGGAGAACGTATCCTTATTGAACAAAGAGCAGCAGCTACCCATAAAGTAATCAAAGACTTAAAAGAGTTAATGCCTAATTTGTCCGATGAAAAAATTATGCAATTTTTAACAAAAACAGCATACATTGACTCGATGAGAGAGTTATCATCATCAGCCAACTCTAAATTTGTACTCTATCCAACGGAAACAGAAAGACCAATGGAGAAAGTAATGAATGCAGAGTACATGTCACGAAGTACTACAAACTAATACTGAAGAATTAATAATTAAAAAAAGGATAAACATTGTTTTTTATTACAGGGATGTCAACATTTACTTGGATTTTACTCGCTTATGTAGGCTTGCATTTAGGACATGATTATGTTGAACTATTCAGCAACTTAAGCTTAAATTCTGTGGTATTAACCCACCACATTAGTCCAGAGAGAGACTTTATATTAAGAGTTAGAGAGATATTTTTAATTGCTGGTTCTTTTGCTCTTTTTATAGAGATTGCAAAAGCAGCTACTGCAAAAAATTTTGGTGCATCAGAAACACTTCTAAGCTTTATGGTTGCTATCGTTTTTGTCGTTATGTTCTTTATGGTTTCATGGGCTCAAAATGCAACGTTCTTAATCTTAGGAATGATGTCGCTTATTGATGCTACTGGTGGATTTATTATAGAGTTAAATGCAGCAAGAAGAGATATTAATATCGCTTAATGGTGTTGCCTTTAACTATGGAGTACATCGTCATTGGCGATGTACATGGATGTATTGATGAACTAAAAACCCTTTTAGCTAAACAAAATTTTCACTGCAATTCAAATGACCTTCTTGAACTCAATAACGATAATAAAAATAAATCTATCATTTTACTTGGAGACTTTATCGATAAAGGGAGTGATGAAAAGTTAAAAGAGACCATTGAGTTTCTTCATAAGAATTATCAATATTTAAATCAACAACAGAAACGACTCTACCTTATTTTAGGAAACCATGAAGAGATGGTTTATAGGTACATTACAAATGACCCTTCTCTTAAAATTACAAAAAAAAGTATCGAAAATAAAGCAAAATATTATAATACTGTAGCACTTTTAGAACAAGATGAACCACTAAAACAACTATTTATAGAGCTTTATCACGTTTGTAAACCATGGCTCTACTACAACTATAGTCATGATTTTTCGGTAACCTTGACGCATGCACCATGCCCCGAGAAACATTTACGACAAGAAGATAAAGAGTCTAAACGTAAAATGGTAAAATGCATCTCTCGTAGTAAAAATCCAGAAATGGCACTGGATGATTTAATTCCATATACACATCAAGAAGCCAAAGAGAATCAACACTATCATATTTTTGGTCACCTGTCGCAACCCAATATTCGCCAGTATAAAAACAAAATCTGTATTGATACCTCTGCTATTTATGGAGGCATACTAAGTTGTGCTATTATAAAAGAGAATCAACTCTACTTTGATTCCGTGCCTTTTGAAAATAAGCAAGAAGCAGGCAATCAAAATGATAGTAAACTATTTAATTTTTAAAAGGTAGAAAATGGCAGAAAAATTTAACGTAAAAAAAGAGGGAACACTCTTGGTATTTCTTTTTGAGACACTCCAAGGTTGGTCAAAAAAGAAGATTAAAGAGCGTCTTAAAGGGGCATCTGTAGCCGTGAATGGAACAGTAACAACCCAACATGATTTTCCTATTCAGACTAATGATATTGTTGAAGTAGGTGTTGTTCAAAAACATTCAAAAATAAATAATTTACGTTCTATGGAGATTATCTATCAAGATAGTGACCTTATTGCCATTCATAAGCCTGCTGGACTACTCTCGGTAGGAACAAAACAGGAAAATAAACAACATGCATTGGCAATTTTAAGAGAGCAACTCTCTAATCGAAGAAAAAGAGCCACACTCTTTCCTGTTCATCGACTTGACCGTGACACATCAGGAGTATTACTCTTTGCAACCTCTAAAGAGATGCGTGAAAGCGTTATGAAAAATTGGCATCGTTCAGAAAAAGTCTATTTGGCTATTGTTGATGGCATACCTAAAGAATCAAAAGGAACAATTAACCAAGGCTTGCGACTAGATGAAACTATCTATAAAATGCATGTAGGGGAACATCCAAAAGCGAAAAAAGCCATTACACATTATGAAGTTAAAGAGTCTTCAAGCACACGTTCACTACTAGAAGTCAAACTCGAAACAGGTAGACAGCACCAAATTAGAGCCCATTTATCATGGTTAGGACATTCTATTATTGGCGATGAACGTTATGGAACAAAAGGGGATAAAATGGGTTTACATGCACATAAACTAACGATTATAGACCCAAAACAGAAGAAACCTTTGAGCTTCGAGGTTGATGCCCCCAAAGAGTTTTATGCTCTTTTAAAGTAATTTGCTATAATAGCACTATTACTTTACTATTTTAACTCTTCTATCACTAAGGAATTACCATCAAAGCATTTGAAAAATTAAACCTACACCCCTCTCTTATAAAAGCTATCGCTGATGAGAACTATACCAATACTACCTCTATTCAAAAAAAAGTAATACCTTTGGCAATGAAAAATTTGGACATTATTGGTGCTTCTAAATCAGGTACAGGTAAAACAGCTTCGTATGTTTTACCTTTATTACATAAACTTCAAAAAATTATTAAACCTGACAATAAAGTCATCCGTGCCATGATTATTGTTCCTACAATTGAGTTGGTAGACCAAGTAACACGAACTATTACAGCTCTAGGAAAAAACTTAGAGATAGAAACTGTAAAAATTCAAGGTGGAACACCAAAATCGGTACAGTTAGCAAGACTAAAAAAAGGTGCAGACATTATTGTTGCTACCCCTGGACGATTACAAGATTTTTTATCTGATAAAAAAATTAATTTGGAACACATAAATACCGTTATTTTAGATGAAGCTGATACCATGCTAGAGCTTGGATTTTTAAACGAGATAAAAAGCATACTCAAAGAGTGTAAACGCCCCAAACAGACCCTAATGTTCTCTGCAACAATATCTCAAAATATCAAAAGACTTGGAAAAGAGTTTTTAAAAGAGCCTGCAATTGTCGAAGTGAGTGACCGACGAGATGTGGTTGATATGATTGCACATCGTGCCTATAAAGTAGACAAAAAGAGAAAAAATGAACTTATAATAAAGCTCATCACGGAAAAAAACTTAGAACAAGTTCTTCTTTTTACCTCTACAAAAATCTCTGCAAATAAAATTTTTGATTATTTAAAATCACAAAACATTAGAGTCTCTATTATTCATGGAGATATTAAACGCTCGGCTCGTTCTAAATCATTGGCTCTTTTAAAGTCGGGGAAAACGCAAGTGTTAGTGGCTACAGATATTGCAGCTAGAGGAATTGATATACCTGAGCTTCAGATGGTTATCAACTATGAACTACCTGAAAGCACGGATGATTTTACCCACAGAGTAGGACGAACAGGACGAGCTCAACATAAGGGTTCTGTTATCTCTCTTTTGACCATTCACGACTATAATGCTTTTTCTAAAATAGAAAAAGATTTAAGACTAAATATTAAACGAGAAATCTATCAAGGCTTTGAGTTAACAGACAAGCAACCCAGACAAAAAAGACCTGTCAAAAAAACACTTCGAGAGAAAAAAGGCTACATAGATTATGATAAAAAACGAAAACATACCTATGCTGCTCAAAAAAAGAAAAAATCTGAACAGAAGAAAAAACCTTAACTATTAATTTCTTTATAAAATTTTAATGGTAGAATATCTTCCTCATTTTACCATGTATTTAGATATAAATAAATTAGTATTCAATTAAAAGAGGAACTTCCCATGAGACATTTTTTAAGTCTAAAAGATTTCACAAAAGCTGAACTTTTAGAGATGATTACCCTCGCTCAAAAAATAAAAGCCCAAACAAAAACAAAACGTTTTGTACCATATATGGAACATCAAACACTTGGAATGATTTTTGAAAAAAGCTCTACTAGAACCCGTGTAAGTTTCGAGACTGGAATCTATCAACTTGGGGGAGTTGGTCTGTTTTTATCATCAAATGATATACAACTTGGTCGTGGCGAACCAATGAAAGATACTGCTAGAGTAATTAGCCGTATGCTAGATATGGTTATGATTAGAACCTTTGAACAGAGCAAGCTCGAAGAGTTTGCACAATACTCTAAAGTACCTGTAATAAATGGATTAACCGATGCCTACCATCCTGTTCAGATTATGACCGACTACTTAACTATCATAGAGTGTGGAATTGAAACACCTGTTGTAGCTTATGTAGGAGATGGAAATAACATTACTCACTCGTGGTTAATGTTATCTGCAATTTTGGGATTCGAGCTTAGAGTTGCTACTCCTGACAACTATGCTTGTGACCCTACGATTGTAGAGAAAGCTTTAGAATTGGCTAAAAAGACCAATGCCAAAATTTCATTTAGCTCTGACCCAAAAATAGCTGTAAAAGGTGCAAATGTAGTAACCACAGACACATGGGTCTCTATGGGACAAGAAGATGAAAAAGAAGAACGACTTAAAGCTTTTAGAGGGTATATTGTTGATGAAGACCTTATGTCTTTAGCCCAAGATAATGCTATATTTTTACACTGTCTCCCTGCTTATCGTGACTATGAAGTGAGTGAAGAGACCTTTGAAAAACATGCTGATGTTATCTTTTTAGAAGCAGAAAATAGGCTACATGCCCAAAAAGGAATCATGGTTTGGCTAGACCAACAACGAAATAATTGATAAAAAACAATTAAACAAGCGTTGGCTTATGCTATCATGCAAAATAAAAAAGGAAACAGACTAAATGAGTAACATAGACTTTGAGAAGTTCTCAAAATATTCTAAACCAGGACCTAGATATACCTCGTATCCAACAGCATTAGAGTTTAATAATGATTTTAAATATGAGAGGTATCTTAATTTTTTAGATAATTCTACAGAGAAAATTTCACTCTATATTCACTTACCATTTTGTCGCTCTGCCTGTTATTTCTGTGGATGTAATGTGGTTTTTACCTCAAAAGAGGAGAAACTTAGCCGTTATATCGAGTACCTTAAAAAAGAGATAGATATTTTAGCTGAACATATTGATACCTCACGAGAAGTGATTCAGTTTCACTTTGGTGGGGGAACACCAACATTTTATAAGGCGTTTGAGCTTGACGAAATCGTTACTTATGTAAAATCAAAATTTACAAACTGGAGCAGTGAAGCCGAAATATCTTGTGAAATTGACCCAAGATTCTTCAATGAAGAGCAGATGAAAGTATTTCAAAAACATGGTTTTAACCGTATCTCTTTTGGAGTACAAGACCTTGATGATAAAGTGCAAAAAGAGATTCACAGAGTTCAACCCCTACAGCTGACTAAAAATGCTGTAGAGTTGGCACGGAAATATGGAATTAATTCAATTAATACCGATTTTATCTATGGATTACCGTACCAAACGCTTGAAACCTTTAAGGCAACACTTGAACTCTCTACTCAACTAAACCCTGATAGAGTAGCTGTTTTTAACTATGCTCATGTCCCTTGGCTTATGAAAACCATGCGAAAATTTGATGAGACCACTCTACCTTCTCCTGAGGTAAAATTACAAATTTTCCAATATACCATTGATTTTTTTGAGAAGCATGGCTATAAAATGGTAGGAATGGACCACTTTGCAAAACCAGAAGATGAACTCTTTGGAGCAATAGAAAAAGGCGAACTACATAGAAACTTCCAAGGCTACACCACAAAAGGTGGTTCAAACCTTGTTGGTATTGGACTAACAAGTATTGGCGAAGGTAGTCGATACTATGCTCAAAATACCAAAGATATGAAAACCTATGAAGAGGCACTCGATGCAGGACGACTTCCATTTGAACGAGGCGTAGAACTAGATAATGATGATTTTTTACGAAAAGCCGTTATTATGGAACTTATGGCAAACTTTTCTATTGATATGAGTCGAGTAGAAGTTGAGCATAATATAAAATTTGATGACTATTTTGCTGATGCACTTGAAGCACTCAAAGAGTTTGAAGAAGCAAATTTAATAACAATCAAAAATAATAAAATTTCTGTAAGTACCACAGGAACACTACTTATTAGAAATATTGCCATGCCATTTGATGCCTATATGAAAAAATATGCTCAAAGCAAAAAAACTTTTTCTAAGACAGTTTAGATATATTCAAAAAACTGTAGGGTGTGATTGCTATCACACCAGTTACACAATATAAATATTAAGGTGCAATAGCAATTGCACCCTACACGAGAAGCCCATGAAAAAAATAGAAGAGATATTTAATTTCCAAGAGATTACCGATGATTGTGTGATGTGTGGGAAATGTATCCCTGTTTGTACCATCCACCAAGTAAATGCCGATGAAGTAACCTCTCCACGGAGGTTTATTCAACTTTTAGGTCAATATCAACAAGGTAATTTAGAACTCGATAAAAATGCCAAAGATATTTTTGAGAGCTGTTTTTTATGTACCAACTGTGTTGAGGTCTGTCCCAACTCACTACCTACCGATATGGTTATAGAAGAAGTTCGTGCTGATATTGCCGATAAGTTTGGTATTGCATGGTTTAAAAAAGGAATCTTTTATCTGCTAGAGCATCGTAAAGTAATGGATATTGTCATGAAATTTGGCTTTATGTTCAAAACCTGTGCCTTAGCCCAAGATGATAAAGATAGAGGTTTACGAGCCAGATTTTCATTTCCTATGGTCAAAAAAGGACGATTACTTCCCTCTATGTCGAAGATTAGTTTTTTAAACTCTCAACCTGAAGAGATTTTAGCCCCAAAACAAGAAGAGAAAAACATGCGTGTTGCTCTTTTTATTGGTTGTCTTGCAAATTATAACTATACAGGCATTGGAGACTCTTTAGTCGAAATTTTAAAAGAGCTAAATATTGATATTTTCATTCCAAAAGAGCAACTCTGTTGTGGAGCTCCTGCCTACTTTACAGGAAATATTTCGAGCGTTGAGCGAATGACAAAAGCCAATATTGAATACTTTGAGAGTTTTATGGATGAGTGTGATGCGATGCTTATTCCCGAAGCCACCTGTTCTGCAATGGTCAAACACGATTGGCAGGTATTTTTCAAAAACCATAACATGCCAGAGTGGGAAGCACGAGCCAAAAAAGTCGCCCAAAAAATTCACATGGCAACAGCATGGTTAGATGATAATACAGAGCTTCAAGCACTTCTTAAAACAAAAGGAACGTTTGATACTTCGGTTACTTACCACGACCCATGCCATGCAAAAAAAGTTCAAAATATCTATAAACAACCACGAAACCTTTTAGCTCCCAACTATCCAATGATAGAGATGAGCGATTCTGACAGATGTTGTGGATTTGGTGGGGTTACAATGCAAACCGAAAAATTCCATTTTGCAGAGTTAGCAGGAAAACCAAAAGCAGTAATGATAAAAGAGACAAAAGCCCACTATGTGAGTGCTGAATGTTCTGCTTGTCGTGTGCAGTTGAGCGAAGCATTAAACAATGCAGAGGTGGAGACTATCTTTAAAAATCCATTGGAGTTGATTGCAGAGGCTTTGAAGAGTAAATAAAAGAGCTTTTATAGGAAAGTGTTAAATTATTTGAAATAGCAATTTAACTAAACAAGGGTCGACACATTGGTCGACCCCTACAAATCGAATAGGTTAAAACATCTGTAGGGGCAGACCGATGTGTCTGCCCACAAACATTTAATAGGTATGTTTCATATACAGATAAAAGTAGAAATATGTCAATTTGACATATTTTAAAATAAAAGGATATAATTATAATAAATTTAACCTTTAAAAATGAGAATTATATGAACTTTAAAATGCCACAAGATATTACTTTTTCAGAGGATTGGAGAAGTAAAAAACTTCTATATCCTACACGAACTATTAGATTAGCCACAATGTTTTCAGGTATTGGAGCAATTGAATTTGCTCTAAAACGACTAAAATTAAAAACAAACATTATTTTTGCTAGTGATAATGATAAATTTGTAAAACAGAGCTATTTTGAAAATTATGATATGGATGATAGTCGTTGGTACAGTGATGTTCATGATATAAAAGGGGAAAAATATCAAGGTAAAATTGATTTACTTGTTGGGGGAAGTCCTTGTCAATCTTTTTCTATGATTGGAAAAAGAAGAGGGTTAGAAGATACACGAGGAACACTATTTTATGAGTTTGCACGAGTAGTAAAAGAGTCTCAACCAAAAGTTTTTCTTTATGAAAATGTAAAAGGATTAATGAATCATGATAAAGGAAAAACTTTTGAGATAATTAAAGCTACATTTGATGAGTTAGGATATAAATACTCTTATCAAGTGGTTAACGCTAAAGATTATGGAGTTCCTCAACATAGAGAAAGAATATTTGTAGTTGGTTTTAAAGACCACTATGTTGATTTTAAATTTCCAAACAAGATTGAATTAGAGCATACCATGCAAGACTTTTTAGAAGATTATATTGATAGTAAATATTATCTCAAAGAGAAAGGGGTTAAGTTTGTTACTAGCTCTAAGAATAGAAAAAAGAGATATACACAGATTAATGGAGATATAGCTATTTGCCAAAAAGCAAATCAGCAGTTTAATTGGCATGGAGATTTTATCTATGAGCAACAAGAAGAACAAGAGGAAGCCGAGTTTATTTTTGATGTTAATGAGGTAGAAGAAAAGTATTATCTGTCTGAAAAGATAAAAACCTATGTTTTAGCAGGTGGAACAAAAAACTTTAAAACATCTACTAAAACAGATTTAGAAGTCGCTAGACCTCTATTACAATCCATGCACAAGATGCACCGAGCAGGAGTTGATAATTATGTAACCCATAACAAGGGAAGAATAAGAAAACTTACACCAAGAGAGTGTCTAAGACTTATGGGATTTGGGGATGGGTTTAAACAAATTGTGAGTGATACACAGATGTATAGACAAGCAGGAAATAGCATTGTGGTTGATGTACTTATTGCTATATTAAAAGAGATGGATATTACAAAATTTGCAGAGAGCAGAGATGAATAATTTTCAAAAAATACAGATAGATGGAGTAGAATACTATATTGTTGATTCTATTCAAAATTTAAGAGCAGAAGATAGTTTTATAGAACCAAGTAATAAATTAAAATTTGGCACAGTTTCAAGAGAAGGTGCTTCTAAATATAGAAAAAAAGTATTAGAATATATGCCACAGTGTCCTTTTACAAAAATATCAGATGAAAGACTTTTAATAGCAAGTCATATTAAGCCTTATCAAGTCTGTATAAATGAAGACCGAGTTGACCAAGCAACAGATTACTTAAATGGTCTCTCTCTATCTCCTACTTATGATAAACTCTTTGACCAAGGCTATATAACTTTTATGGATAATGGTCGTCTTATTTGTGGTACTCAGTTAAGCTCTTATACTTGGGAGAAGTTAAATATAAACCCTAATGCCAAAAATATTATGAGAATTTACCCTGAAGATAGAGTAGAATATCTTGATTATCATAGAAAAAATGTTTTTCAAGATAGTATAACTGATATATTATTCTAATATCTATCTCAACTTTAACTCCACCTTTTTGTGAGGCTAAAGCCATCACTTCCAAAAATATACTTGACCGTGGAATAGACGGCAATAATGCTAGAAAAAAATAATTTTTTGTTCCCACATTTAATGTGGGAATAATCTATATTTTTATACGCTCAAACCACCACATAAAAGCAAACATCAATCCCGTAGTTTTAACCTGAGACTCATCAAACATAAATGTTTTAGCTTCAGAGATAGGAAGTTCAATTACTTCTATCATCTCATCGTCGATTCCACCACCCTTACCTACTCTCATCGATTCATCTACTTGGGCATAAAAGATGGTTTGTGATGTTCCTGCTGTTCCTACAGAGCTGTTGACTTTAGTGATGCGTTCTAAGTTTTCTAAAGAGACTTTAAAACCACACTCTTCATCTATCTCTTCGATAGCTATCTGTTCAACAGACAAATCTTTATCAATAATTCCTGCACAGAGTTCTGTACTCATTCCTATACCATCATGTCTATAGACAGGTGGTCGAAATTGTTTTACTAGAATGAAAGCATTTTTCTCTTTATGATAAATCAAAATAGCCACAGAATCATGAGATTTAATAACTTCCCAAGATTTTTTTATTCCATTTTGAGTGTATGTTGCCAACGCTGTCTCTACAAAATGTGCTTTTTCTAAAGGTTCTAATTTAAAGTTTTCTATTATATTTATCACTACCAGCCTCTATCTTTATAATATTTTTTCATACTAGGAACAACTGCCAATTTGTTGATGGTATTCCATACATAAGAGGGCATTTTTTTATCAAAAATAGTATTAATAATCTTTGTGTATTTTCGTTTTCGACTTAAGTAGTTTCGTTTAGCTTTCCCTGTTAGACCATTGGATGAAAACTTAACCAAACGCATTGGGTCGATTGGTCGATTATTTTTATACAATCCAAAATGTAAATGAGGGCCTGTACTACGCCCTGTACTTCCTACATAACCAATAACTTGCCCCTGCTTAACCCACTTTCCTCGCTTAACTTTTAATCTACTCTGATGAGCATAGAGTGTCATATAATTATCTTTATGTCGAATCTTAATTACTTTTCCATAACCACCCATTCTTCCTGAAAAGATAACCTTTCCTTCTGCTGCTGCCAAAATAGGTGTTCCTCGTTTAGCTCCAAAGTCCGTTCCATGGTGTGCTTTCCATCGTTTCAAAACAGGATGAAAACGGCGTTTGGTAAAGTGTGAAGTAATCCGTATACGATTCAATGGTTTCCTCATATACTTTTTAACCAACTCTTTACCCTCTTCATCATAATATTTTCCATCACTGTGTTTAAAAACATAATGTTTCTTCTTATGCGATTCAAGCATGGCTACTTTAATATCAGGTACTCCTATTGGTTGTCCCAAACGCATCTTTTGCGTATAAACAATTGCAAGTTTATCGCCTCTTTGAATACCTCTAAAATTTACAGAGTGTTTCAATAAACGTGTAAATTCATTAGCTAAACGTCTATTTTTAACTTTGGAAATAATATCCGTATGAGGAGTTTTGTCAACAGAAAGAAGCGTAACGTAGGTGCTTTTTTGGTAAGCAATAGGAATTACTTTTAAATCATAACCATCATACGTTTTACGAAGATGCAGTTGCAACTCTTCGCCAACAGGAATAAGAGCTTGAAGAAGAACTCCATTTGAAGCGATTAACTCATAGATTTTTTGATGTTCTTCTATATCCGAGACCAAAAGCTCATCATCGTCATCCAGTGTTTTTAAAATTGCTTTAGAAATATTATGTTCTTCAAGATATTTCTCAAAACGCAAACCCTTTTCCCAAGTAGAGTACTTTACCTTTGCTCCAAATGCAACACTGTATAAAGAGAAAAAAAGTATTAAAATTCTTAAAATAAAACCCTTTGTCAAATCTACTCCCTAAGTATCAATTGGAATCATTATAGCTTATGAGAACTAAAATATAAAAGCTAAAAATAGTAACTATAAGTCTATTTAAGTAATATTCTTACATGAAACATCTAAATGGCTACAGACGACGTTATTTTTCATTAGCAGTTATTGCTATGTATTCAACGTTGTTTAAATTGTGTACTATTGACGCAAATCATCAATATCATAAGCATGCTTTTGAATATCAAGAGTATAAAACATCTCCTCCCTATCTGCACGCCTACTATTTAATCTAAATTTGGTGTGATAGCAATCATACCCCAAAACATCATAATCATCAAGGGATAAAATGAACAATACAATAAAACTGAGCCTAATTACAACGTTATTACTAACTATCAATCTTAATGCAGAGGAAAAGATTGAAGATATTACAGTAACTACAGCAACTAAGTCAAATCAAAGTATAGAAGAAATAACATCAAATATAAATATTATTACAGCTCAAGAGATTGAGGAACGACACTATACAACTGTTACCGAAGCTTTAAATTCACTACCAGGAATTGATTTTAATTCAAATGGAGGCGTTGGACACACGACTAATGTCTATATAAGAGGATTTGACTCTAAACGAGTATTGGTTCTAATTGATGGTATACGTTATAATGATGTCTCTAGCCTATCAGGAGCTCCTTTTGCTCATATGATGATTAGTGACATTGAACAAATAGAAGTTATCAAAGGAGCACAATCAGGTATTTGGGGTGCTGATGCCAGTGCAGGAGTAATTAACATCATTACTAAAAAAGCACAACAAGGCGTACACTTTGGAGCATCACAAGAGTTTGGTAGTTTTGCTACAACTCAATCACAAGCCAATATCTCTTATAAAAATGATAAAGTTTATCTAAAAGCAGGCCACAGTATCATTGATACAAAAGGTTTTTCAGCTGTTGCTCCAAGAGGTTCAAATTTAGATAATTTTGAAGATGATGGATACAATAATAAAAGTACAAATCTACAAGCAGGTTTTCAAATTAATGAGACTAATAAAGTAGAGTTTACTCATATTATTAATGATGCTGAAACCCAAGCTGATGCCTATGACAATGCAACCTTTAGTTTTAATCCAAACAGCCAATATGATGTAAAAAGTAAAACAAAATTAAGCTCTGTAAACTTTAACCACATAGACAGTTTTAATGAAGTGGATATTTTTGCAAAAAAATCAACCTTTAGCCGTTACTATCCTCAATCTGCATTCTCTCCAAATTTTGATGGCGAGACAAAAGAGTATGGACTAACATCAAAAGTTCCTTATGGAAAAGAAAATTTTATTGTGTGGGGTGGAGAGTACAAAAGCTTTGAACATAAAAACTCTATTAATAAAAAATACGATAACAAAGCATTATTTATAACCAACAGCAATAAATTTGAAGGTCTAATGGGAGGAACAACCTTCTTTACCCAATCTCTAAGACAAGATAACTACGATAAATTTGATAATAAAACAACAGGTAAAATAGGACTTAAACATATCCATTCAGCAATTGAAGGATTAACCACTTCTGCTAACTACGGTACTGCTTATAATGTACCAACGCTTTACAACCTTTTTGACCCTTTTTCAGGAAATACAAATCTGACAGCAGAGGATACAAAAGGATACGATGTAACCATTGGCTACAAAGACTTAAAAGTTACTTACTTTAATAATACCATTTCAGAGATGATTGATTACCAATCAAACTACGATGCTGATGGAAACTGGATTGGAGGAGGCTATCAAAATGTTCAAGGAGACTCAAAATTAAAAGGGGTTGAAATTGCCTACCAAACAGAAGTTACAGATGATGCATTACTCTCTTTGAGTTATACCAATTTGGATGCCAAAGATACCAATGGTCAAGAGTTAGCACGAAGAGCAAAAGAGACGTTTAAATTTGCTGTTGACTATTATGGTATTGAAAATCTACACTTGGGTCTAAATGGTACATATATTGGAGAGCGTTTTGATAGAGCAAATAAACAAGGTCAACAGACAGGAAAATACACCATCGCCAACTTCACAGCCAACTACGAAATGGACAAACACATGAGCATTTATGGAAAAGTCGATAACATTACAGATAAATATTACCAAACTGTTAATGGCTATTCAAGTAGCCCAAGAGCTGTTTATGCAGGAATGAAACTTACTTATTAAAATAAAGACTCCTCACTCTTACATATTCAACATGTAAGAGTTCAATAGAGCCATAAAAAAAGAGAAACATGCTACAGATACAAAACTACAACTCCAAGATTTTAAAAAACATACATTTTGAATTAAAAGAGAGAGAAAATCTTATCATTTTAGGTTCAAATGGTGCTGGTAAATCCACCTTGGCTAAACTGCTCTGTGGAATTAGCCCATCTACAAAAGTAACCATACAAAGTCAACACCTAAATAAAATAGATAAAAGCAGACGAACCAAACTTATCAATTATATCCCTTCCAAATTAGAAATTTTTGATGAATACATTACCTTAGATGAGTACCTAAACCTTAGTAAACTTCACTCTATACTAGAGTCAAAAAACATGCTTAAACTCTTGGAAATCGAAAAACTAAAAAACAAACCCTGCCAACAACTAAGCTCAGGAGAGCAACAGCTCACTATGTTAGCAACAGCTATTTTACATAATGCAAAAATAACCATTTTCGACGAACCCACAGCAAACTTAGACCCCAAAAAAAGCCAAGACATCTACTCTATTCTAAAATCAAATATACTACAATCTAAAATTATAATTACCCACGATTTAAACTTAGCCTACCATTTGGGCTATGATATTCTTTACATCAAAGAGGGAAAAATTGATTTTAAAGGTAGCTCTAAAAAGTTCTTTAACGAAAGCAATCTCAATGACTATTTTGGAACTTCGGTAAAGTTAATGGAGGATGGGATTTTGAGTATATTTAACTAAGCTCTTGACAACTCCACCACCTAAAGAGGGTGGATTCTTCCGAACTCCGAACTAATGTTCAGATATTTAGGGAGCGTTTAAAGTCGGACATGCCCTGCCTAGACTCTATTATCAAGCAAAAAGTAACTGTTTGGTTCTCACAGATA
>CAYPCV010000172.1:0-4062 GCA_964409295.1 uncultured Sulfurovum sp. | reverse complement strand
TTTATTAAAGAGAAAGATTATCCTTTGGTGTTAAGAGGAAGATTAATAAAATATTAGGATATAAGTATGAAATATAAAAAATCAAAAAAAGCCTTCACAATGATAGAATTAGTATTTGTAATTGTGGTAATTGGAATTTTAGCATCTGTTGCTATTCCACGGTTGGCAGCTACAAGAGATGATGCAATTATTACAAAAGCACGAACATTGGTCTCATCTATACGAAATGCTTTATCTATAGAACGACAAAAACGAATTCTTAGAGGAAGTTTTAACCCTATAATAGCAGTTGGTGGGGCTACTAATGTCTTTGGAAATTTTGATAACAATAGTTCTCAGTCTCCTGTTTTAGAGTATCCTATAACATCAGAAGATAAAAAAGATAGATGGCACTTTAGTGCAGGAACAGGAAAATCTGGACGAGACCAATATATTTTTAAATCTATTTTAGGAGATGTCAAATTTGAAGTCTTAGATGGAAAGTTTGAATGTGATATTAGTAAAACTAATAATACAAATGATACTGGGTGTAAGCAGTTGACAAACTAATATTATGTTATAATCTCCTCATATTAAAAGAGGAGATACTCATCTACTACTATCAAGTAACCCTCCATCGTTCCTCAGCTCCAACGCTTACTTATCATTATGAAAAACTTTTAGAAATAGGACAATTAATTAATGTTCCTGTGCATTCAAAAACTAAATTAGCTATTGTTTTAAAAGAGGTTGAAAAGCCTAAAACATTTGAAACATCTGCTATTTTTGAAGTTTTAGATACCTATTATACTTCTACTCAAATTGAAATAGCCAAATTTATTGCAACCTACTATTTTTCATCTTTGGGGGAAGCGTTGGCATTGTTTATGCCTCGTAGGGGGCGATTGCTATCGCACCAAGAAGATGAGATATTAGAGAGTGGTGCGATGTCAATCGCCCCCTATGGGTTACCAATATTATCTGATGAGCAAGAGAAAGCTTATAAAATACTGCTAAAAAAAGAGAGAGCTTTGCTTTTTGGAGTAACAGGTTCTGGAAAAACAGAGATATTTATTAGCTTAATGGCAAAAACGATAGAAGCAAAAAAACAGTGTATCTTTTTGATGCCTGAAATATCTTTGACCCCTCAAATGGAGACACGACTCAAAAAATATTTTGGCGATAGAGTTATTATGTGGCACTCTAAATTAACCAAAAAACAGAAAGAACAACGCTTAGAGATGATTTATAAAGGAGAGGTAGATATTGTCGCAGGGGCGAGGTCTTCTCTGTTTACTCCTTTAGAAAATATTGGTTTGATTATTGTTGATGAAGAGCATGATGATAGTTATAAGTCAATGATGAAACCACGCTATCATGCTCGTGATATGGCTGTCTATATGGGGCAAAAATTGGGTGCTAAAGTGGTTTTGGCATCGGCTACTCCTAGTCTTGGTTCGTATCACAAATATGATATTGTTCGGCTCAAAACTCCTTTTATCAAAACAGAAAAAAATTACTTCTTTGTGGAGGGAACAACTCTCAGTAATGGCATGATAAAAAGACTCAATAAGAATTTTGAAGCAGGAGAACAGTCACTTTTATTTGTGCCAACACGAGGAAACTTTAAGTATCTCTATTGTAAAAAATGTGGGGTTACCCATCTTTGCCCTTACTGTTCGGTGGGGATGGCTCTGCACCGTAATGTTCGTCATTTAAAGTGTCACTATTGTAACTATACCGAAGCCATTCGTGAGGTTTGTAGCCATTGTGGGCATATCCCTTTGAGTTCTGAACGTATGGGAACAGTCGAAGCCAAAGAGATGATAGAACATGGAATTCCCTCGATGGTAGTAGAGCAGTTTGACCGAGACAGCATTACTACAGCTTCTAAATTAAAAAAGGCTTTAAAACGTTTTGAAAACAGAGAGAGCCATCTTCTTTTGGGTACGCAAATGTTGAGTAAAGGGCATGATTATGCCAACATTACATTGAGTATTATTTTAGGAATAGATTATATTTTAGGCTTAGGAGACTACAGAGCCAGAGAGAGAGCAATGAGTCTGCTAATTCAGATTGCAGGGCGTTCGGGTAGGGCAAAGAGTGCTGATGTTATTATTCAATCGTCTAACAAAGATTTTTTTGACCTCTATTTAAACGATTATGAGGCTTTTTTAAAAGATGAGATGTTTTTTGTCGAAGATATGTACCCTCCTTTTGTTTCATTGGCTCGAATTATGATTTCGCATCTAAAAGAGGAAAAAGCTTCTAAAACCACACTTGATACGGTAACTAAGCTCAAAGAGTTTAAAGATATTGAAATTGTAGGGCATGGAAAAGCCCCTGTTGAACGGATTGCGAATAAGTATCGTTTTAATATTTTATTACGTTGTGATAAGCGTTCGGTTTTACTTAAAGCTTTACATGCCGTTAATAATCCTTTGATAGAAATAGATATGGACCCTGTCGAATTTTCTTAAAAAAAATAATATCTGATGTTAAAAATTTAGATAAAATTTGGTATAAACTTTAGACTCTTTTAGTCACTTTTTTAAATGCTGACATATTATGCGACCCGTAGGCTGTGATTGTTATTACACCTTTTAATATCTATAAAAATTAAACAATAAAGAAGAATATATGAAAGAAAGAATTCCAACTAAAAAAATTTATGTAGGCGATGTAGCTGTAGGTGGCGATGCTCCTATCTCTGTACAGTCTATGACCTATTCTGATACTCACAATGTGGCTGAAACTGTAGAACAAATCAACCGTTTACACTTTGCAGGGGCAGATATGGTTCGTGTAGCTGTGCCTAAAATGGAAGATGCTTTAGCCCTAAAAGCGATAAAAGAGCAAATCTCTTTGCCTTTAATTGCAGACATCCATTTTAATTATAAATTAGCACTTGAAGCAGCTAAATGGGTTGATTGTATTCGTTTTAATCCAGGGAATATTGGCGAAAAAGGCAGAATTAAAGAGATAGTCAAAGCATGCCAAGAGCGTAATCTTCCTATTCGTATTGGGGTAAATGCAGGCTCTTTAGAGAAAGAGTTTGATGATAAGTATGGAGCAACAGCCAAGGGTATGGTTGCCTCTGCTGAGTACAATATTAAATTTTTAGAAGATTTGGGATTTACAGATATTAAAGTCTCTCTAAAGGCTTCAGATGTTGACCGAACAGTTGATGCGTACAGAATGTTACGTCCTAAAAATCACTACCCATTTCATCTAGGGGTAACTGAAGCAGGAACTATTTTTCATGCAACCATTAAATCTTCTATCGGTTTAGGTGCTTTACTTCTTGATGGTATTGGCGATACCATGCGAATCTCTATTACAGGAGAACTCGAAGAGGAGATTCGTGTGGGTAAAGCGATTTTAAAAGATTCTGGACGGATTAAAGAGGGGCTAAATATTATCTCTTGTCCAACTTGTGGGCGTATTGAAGCAGATTTAGTAAAAGCCGTAGCAGAAGTTGAAAAACGAACAGCACATATTAAAACACCAATGGATGTAAGTGTAATGGGTTGTGTAGTCAATGCCATTGGCGAAGCAAAACATGCCGATGTAGCCATTGCTTATGGAAAAGAGGCAGGGTTAGTAATGCTAAAGGGCGAAGTTATTGCACGACTTCCTGAAGATAAATTAGTTGATAGATTTGTAGCTGAAGTTGAAGCTTTTGCAGAACAGAATAAATAACGTTTTAAGGATTTAAAGCATGAGTGAAAATATGTACAATTTAAATATTGAAAGAGCTGTGCTTTCGTCTATTATTTTTGACCCACAAATTTTTGAAGAGATTGCTTCTAAGTTAGAGTCTCATGATTTCTATTTACCTTTTCATCAGCATGTTTTTGTGGCAATGGAAGATTTGAGTCGCGAAGATAAACCTATAGATGAAGAGTTTTTGAAGACCAAATTAAACGCTATGAATAATTATGATGAGGTTGCACTGCTTGATATTATGACAGCAAATGCAATCTCAAATACTGATGCCTATA
Source organism: uncultured Sulfurovum sp. (assembly GCA_964409295.1). GTDB lineage: Bacteria > Campylobacterota > Campylobacteria > Campylobacterales > Sulfurovaceae > UBA1140. The sequence goes on along the minus strand of CAYPCV010000172.1, from coordinate 79 downwards.
TTGGAGAGATTAAAGCCCGTTCAACCAAACGGGCTTTAGCAACTTTGGCAACGACAATCAAAAAAGTAACCATTGAAGA
>CAYPCV010000171.1:0-6847 GCA_964409295.1 uncultured Sulfurovum sp. | reverse complement strand
TGAAATTCTTGATGAACTCAATTTTGATGAAGAGAAACTTCGTACTCTACAGTTTAATCTTGATGACAATTATGAGATAGTAGAAGAGATTTTTAAAAGCAGTCAAAATAGTAAAACCAAAAAGGTTCTTGATGAGCTTTTAACACAAATGGCAAAGCTAGAGATGGAGATTGGAGATTTGATTTTGGAACATCGCCATGTCTCTTAGGTTTGATGTTAAATATGAACGAAGTAAAAAGAAAGTTGTCAAACAAATTAATTTGACTCTTATTTTAGAGACAGAAGAACTCTATAAAACTGACCCCTCTCACACAAAATTAAATCTGAAAAATATTATCTGTAAACGAGATAAACATAAGCAATCTATCCGAGTTTTAGGGAATGATGGTTATAGAATTTTATTGACTCATAAAGAGAATATTATCTATTTTCAAGATATTATGAATCATGATAAATATGATAGGTTGACTAAGGATTGTTGAAGTATACACTCCCATCGCAGGAGCGATGGGAGCGAAAAAAAATTTCGCAAGAACTCTATTGCACCTCTACTCGAACCCCCTCGCTATGGCTCTTGAATTCAGGTGCGTACATGCTTTCCATGCTTGTAATTCCATTCGAGAAGACTCCTTTGTGGGTAACGACTAGTGGATATTCAAAGACGTATGTTCCTTTTCTTAAATAGTCTATAAAGAAATAGGTAGCGTTGTCTTTGGTGCTTTGGTAGTAGCCTAATCCATCTTGATATTTGTATTGGCTAATCACATTTAATGGTTCAAAGGTAGAGGCTCTGCTGTCTTTTAACATTACATACTCCATGTCTCGGTCTACTCTGATTTCTATTCGTACTTTTACTTTATCGCCTACTTTGAGTGCTTGTTGATTTAAAGCTATTAGTTGTTTACCATGTTTGCTCTCTTCTATCAAAAAGAGTTGTTTATCAATAGTTAGTGGGGTCTCTTTAAAGCTTTTTACTTTGTCCATATCTTCAAAATATTGCCAATACATTCCACCCCATGCAATGCTTTTATTTGGATTCTTTACTCTTACTTTTGCCATAGATGCATCAAACTCATCTTTATTGTAGCTGACTTTATAATAGCCTAACCCTTTAATGGCTTTTGTTTGAGCCTCTTTGAGTTTTGTTTGATATTTTTTTGTTGTCTCAAAACTTAGCTCTACGAGTTTATCACTCTCTAACCAGTCGTTATTAGAAAGTAGGGCATAGATAGCAGAAGAGGTGGCTTTGGTTGTTTTCCAGTGGCTGCTTTGTCGCTGTTTGAGTAACCATATCTTTAGATTTTCGACCATCTTTTTATCGTCTGTAAGGGTTTCAAAAACTTCAATCATCAGAGCATGAGTCTCTATAGGGAGTTCATTCCAATAGTAACCATTGGTGTATTTAAAATACGTTCCTAACTCATCGTTATGAAGGGCATGTTCTTTTAGTGAGGCAACAATTTCTTTTGCCTCTTCTCCTAAACGATGAAGAGCCAGAGCAATCATCCCTTTTTCATAGATTCCTTTGCTTGTCCAATATTTCTTAGCTTGTTTCAAGTAGTAGTTATGAGCATTTTTCTCTTCTGAACTCATACTTTTTGTAAAGAAACTTCGTGCATAAAGGTAGTGAATAAGCATAGAGTTTAGATTATCATCTTCAAGTTTTAAGTAACCATCTTCTACAGATTGCAGTAAACGCATATACTCATGAAGCATCTGTTGGTCAATGTACTCTATCGCTTTTGGAAGCATCTTATTTTTTGATGAATCGACTCCCAACAGCTCTAAATGTCCCATTCCCTCAACAATGTATTGAGTAATGTACCAACTTGCCTTTTTCCCACCAAACCATGACCAACCACCATTGCTAAGTTGTCTTTTTTCCAGTTTTACTAAAGCCTCTTTTTGTTCAGAAGCTACTTTGTGTAAATCAAACAGTAATGCAATGTTTTTTTGCTGTTGTTCTTGGCTTTGAGACTCTAGTACCCACGGAGTCTCTTGGAGTAGAACCGATTTAAGCTCTTGATTGTTTGAGAGTTTCGATTTTAGCTCGCCTTTGCTTCGCCACTCGTCAAAAATGGCTTTTATTTTAGGCGTTTTATTGGCAATCTTCTGAGCCAAGGCATTGGCATAATATCGTGAAAAGAGTTGTTCACTACACTCATGTTCGTACTCCATAAGATAGGGTAGGGACTGAATAGCATACCATGCAGGATTGGATGTAAATTCAAGTGTTAAGTTATGATTTTTTACTGTTGTTGATTTATTTGAAGCCAAAGATTTCAAGGTAAATGTTTTCTCTTCATTGCCTTTAACCGATAGAACTTTGCTCTCTGTAATAAATACTCTATTCGATAAAATAGGTTTAATAACCTGTTCAGCATCGGTATGGGTTGCTGTGCGTGCAATAAGGGTATGTTTGATTGCAGAGACTTTATCACTATTGGGTACGGTAATGGTAAAGTTAACGATTATAGAAGAGCCTTTTTTTACATGAAATGATTTTTTAAACTCTTTATTATAGATAGCTTTTTCCGTAAGTGGGTCAACCAATTGAAGTTCACACTCTCCCTCTAAATCTTTATCACTCATGTTGACTACTTTTGCCGAAAGAGTAATTTTGTCTTTTTCTCTAAAAAATCGTGGCAGATTAGAGACGACCATTAACTCTTTTTTTGTGGTCAAAGTCTTGTTTATTGTGGCTGTTTTTAACCCTTTGCTGTGTGCAAAACCAATAAAATTCCAACGAGTTAGGGCTTCATTTGTTTTGAAATTAATAATAATATTTCCCTCTTTGTCGGTCTGTAGATTGGGTTTGAAAAACATAGTTTCATTAAAATTTTTACGAATATGTACAATATGTGGTGTTGGTTTGGAAACAGACTCTTTTACTCTATTTTTGGCTTGATTTATTGAATCTAAAGCATAAGGACTAGAACCACTCTCTGGAAGAGGAACACTTTTGGCACGAGGAGCTGAGGCAACCACCATCGCTTGAGATGCTACAACAGGAGATGGCATTGCTTCTTCATAGGCACTGTCCATAACCATTCCTCCTTTTCCTCCACCACCCACTTCTTCATAATAGATGGGTTGCTCTCCTATGTTTAGCCATTTTAAGCTTGGAAATTCTCTTCTGATGTACATCTCTTGATACTCTTGCCACGCTTTTTGTTGTGAGACAAATGTAAAATTTATACCTTTCCAATTACTATTGTAGTTGTGTTGAAAGGTAGGAAAAATAGAATAGAGGGAAAATTGATGAGGTATAAACTTATCCAAAGAGGCATCGTACATAGTAGCCACCATCTCTGCCATGATTTTCTCTCTATTTTTTCCTGAAATTTTTACTTTCCATTGCTCTTTTTCATTGGGTTTCAATGTATCTCTAAAGCTTATAAGTTCGATATTTAGTTTGCTATCCCAAGGAACAACAAGGGTGTCTTGTATATGAACAGCTCGATTGTCATAGATAAAGTTAAGTTGGTAATGAATGTTTCCTCTATCTTTTTTAGAGATTTTAATCAGCTCTTCTTTGACTTTTTCGATTGTTATCCATCTCTCTTTGTACAGTTTACCTTCTCTCTCAATGCTTAAGAGTACAGGTAATTTTTTAGTTGAACTTTTTAGATAAATTTTAGCCTTACTAGGCGTTTTATACTCTTTTTGGTCATTTTTATGCCACAAATAAGTTGTAATAGGAGGGGTATTGGCTTTTAAGTTATAGATGGTTACTTTTTTAGAAGTTGAGACCTCTACACCATATTGGTCGTGACTTTTTAGGGTTAATAGATATGCTCCTTGTTCTAAATTATCAAGCTCTATCTCTTTATTTTTTTGAGTATCAAAGGTTAGGGTTTTAATTAGCTCTTTCTCTTGTTTTGTATCTTTGGCATGGTATCGATAGTGTTTAAAGAGCTTTTTAAACTCCTCTTTGGAATAGAGTTTCTCTTTTGCCTCTTGCCAATATCGTTTACGATAGAGTTGTTCTTCTTTTATAAATTTTTCAATAAGAATCTCTCCTTGGATGGCTTGAAATTTTCCATCTAAATTTGTGGAGTCTATGGTTAGAGTATTATTGTTTTCTATGTTGAGTTCAGTGTCGATATTCATGCTTACTTGGATTCCAACGTAGCCCAATAAAATATTTTTTCTAGCAGTGTGGGTCTCTCCTGTGCTGTCTGTAACATCTACAGAGATGGTATAGTTGTAGTTTGGTCTATCTTTACTATCAAACTTTGTATCGGCTAAAGCATCAAAATGAATTTTAAATTCTCCATTTTTATCCGTTTTAACACTTCCTCTGTCAATGGTCTGTTCGTAGCTGTAGTAGTTGTGACGTTTCCAATAAACTACCCATGGAAATGAAGCCAAACGCTTGATGGTATAGCTAACCTTTGCATTGTCTAATGCATTGCCTGCGTAGGCTTTTGCCTCTCCTTTTAGCTCTATGTTGTCGCCAATTTTGTAGCTCTTTTCCAGTTGTTTAAAGTTTACTTCAAATTTAGGGCGTTTGTACTCTTCTATCTGTACGCTTTTTCTTCCACCCATATCAGCTTCTATCAACATTGAACCCAAAAGTCCATTTTTTGGTGCTGTAAACTCGCCATGAAATGTTCCAAAGTCGTTACTGGTAAAGGTCTTTTCCTCTATGAGTTGATGATTCCTATTATAAAAAGAGACTTTTATTTTTCTATTTTTTAAAATTTTAGGAGCTTTGTTGGTACTGGTTTGTAGAGCCAAGCCTTTAAAGTAGATACTCTGATTGGGGCGATAGATTGCTCTATCTGTAAAAAAGTTTACAAAGGTTCGTGTGTAAGATTGTGGCTCTCTATCGTAACGATTGTAGTAATGGTTATCTCTTAAATCTAAAAAATCTTTTTTATACTTAAACGTCATTTCAAAATTATTGTCTATTTTGGGTAAATCTACTTTTCCCTCTTTGTCACTGCTTCGTGTAGAGTGAAAGCTCTTCTCATACTTTCCATTGTTTGTATAACGGGTCTCATAAAAAGAGACTTCGACACCTTTTAATGGCTCTCCTGTCTGTCGATGAACAACAAGCAGTTTCCGATTTCCTTGTTTCATGTAGGCAATGTTTGAGATGCTCATAGTCTTATAAATAGCATGTTTATCAATCTCTTTGCTTAGTGATAAAATGACAATGTATTTACCTACATCATAATGGTCTAAAGAAATCTCTATAGAGTGAGATTTATAGTCATTTTTTTTAGGAACTCTAATCGTGAACTTTTTAAAAATTTCAAGTGTTTTTATATAGTTTAATTTTTCTGAATCTTTTTTAGAATCAAGTTTTGCTTCTTTATCGGAGTTTAATCTAATAACATTGACAAAAAGCTCTTGAATATTTTTATACTTCACTTTGGCTAAAATATTTTCATGGGGCAAATTAACCTGTTCAATTTGAAATTTTAAATGTTTTGCCTCAATCTCATATTTTAAGATGCTTGCTTTATTGATAATGTATTCATTCGAGCTTTTTAGTGCTTGTTCCACATAGAGCATGGCTTCTGGATAATTTTCTTTATCATAATAACTATTTGCCAACGTTATAAGGGCTTCACTTTTTGGGTTTTCAAGAAGTATAGATTTTAATGCATTTATATAGTACTGCTCTTTTTTATCTATTGAAAAGTTTCTATAGACAAAGAGCAGACGTTGTATATTGATAGCATCTAAGGCTTTTTTATGATGCTTTTCACGATGAAGTTTTAAAAGTTCTTGATAGATAACTAAGGCGTTATATTGCAGTTGGTTTCTTAGTTCAGAAGAGAAAGATAAGTACATAAATGTGTATGCCGAAGCAAAAGCATCAGGGTCTTTAATTGTAAAGTTTTCTTTTCGGTTCAGAGTATTTCGTGGATTTACAAAATGTCCTAATGCTCTAAAGGCTAAAAAATCATAAAGTGTGGGTTGCAACTCTTGGACGTGTGAGCCTTTATTTAAAAGAGCTTTGTACTTATTAATAGGAATATCTTTTGCTTTTTTATCCAATGACTTTAGGTAAAGCTCAGAGGATTTTTTAGAGAGTTTATCAATAGACCATGTTTTTATGTCGCTAGAGGCATCTTGTTTTAGTCTGCTTCTTTGATTGATTCTATAGTGATTCCTCTCCAAGTAGTACTCGTATACCTGAGCCAATATCGAGTATAAAATAAGTTGAGTTCCTTTTTTAGGACTCTCTTTAATAGCCTTTTCTAAATCTTTAATAATAGCAATATAACCATCTTGATTTAAGGTCAAAAGATATTTCTCTTTATAGAGAAGAGCTTTTATAAATTGGATTTCATTTTTTTCACTTTTAGCTTCGGTGTAGATAGATTCTACACGCTTTAAAGCACTTTTAGGAAGTGATTTTTTTTCAAATTCTTGAACCTCTGTCCATGCTGACTCATAATTTTGAGCCGATAGAAAGATGGTAAAGAGGAGCAGTAGAGAGAGTAAATTTTTCATCAGTAATCCTTAACATAATTGCATAGGATATATTATATCTTGAATTTATCAAACTGTAGCGAAAAACCATCCTACTCCTTCTAAAATTTAATTTAAACTTTTTCTTGTGTTATAATATTCTCCTTGTTTAAGTAAAGGAAAAGATTGAAATATTTTGAACTGACATGTACAGCATACATAAAAAAAGAGATAGGGTTTAAAGATAGTTTTGAGGCTATATCCAAATATATTAGTTTCTCAATGGCTCAAAGTAGAGAGTTTGAGAAGTTGCATAACCGAATGGGTGTGGACTTGGAGAAAAAAACTCATTTGGTGGTGGATTTTTGATTGGAAGAGAGGGAAAAGATGAGTAGAGTTGTTTTTGAGTGTGAGA
>CAYPCV010000170.1:0-5022 GCA_964409295.1 uncultured Sulfurovum sp. | reverse complement strand
CATAATCAGACTCATAGCATTACTAAACTTCACAAATCCCAAACTAATAGCGTGTTTATATTTAAAATACTCCATCTCAATGACTCGCTTTAATTTTTGAGAATTATTTGCTCTAAGATATGGTTCAAGCATATCTCCCTTCTTCTCATGCTTCTCGCTCTGATTTGTCAAATATCTTGCTATCTGTCCACATAGATAGAAGTACTCACTGCTATTTAGCTCTTTATAATCATTGTCTAATAATCTATCATTTAGACTCTCTTGCATCTTTTTTATATCCATAATCTTCTCCTCTTTTTTATACTCTAATAACGAAAACTTCAAATTCAAACATAATCCTGCTTGTAAAAAGCGACTTCTTACCAAATGCTCTATTGCCAAATAGGTTGCATACTTTTTGATAACCACATAAAAACCTCTGTCATCATACTTTTTAAAATAACCACTCATCGCATCTCGGGTGCTATAAATCAGACTTGCAAAACGGTTATCTAACTTCTTATAAACCTCTCCATAATAGTTATTTTTAAGTTGTCTATTATACAACACTTCATCTATTTTATCCTCTAAAAGATTCAAGTAAACTATGGTCTCATCCTCTAACATCACTTTACCCTTGGTAATCAAAAGATAGTTTTTTATGACAATAGGTTCTACTAATTTATTTATTGTTACAGGAATATGGTCAAAATCTATAATGATATCTTTATCTCTAAAGTCTCTGTTAATAAAAAACTCTCCATTGAGTGGTTTTTTGTCCATATATTTTTGAGTCTTTAACCAATCAAAAAACTTTTTGGCAAGTAGGGCATCCTCTTTTTTAATCAAAAATGGAGCTTTCTCTTTTCTCGTTTTTTGTTCAAGAAATGGCTTTTTGGCATTGAGTCCCATATTTGAATCGCTCAATCCAAAAACCTCATCTTTTATTGTTTTACTAAAACCAATATCGTTAAATATTTTGATGGCATAGTAAATATTACTCTCATTTTGATACTTCTCTATAGGCTCATCAAAAAATATCTTAATATAGTTTTTGACCTCTTGCTCTTTGGCTAGTGTTACGATGGGGTCTATATTGTCTCTTATCCATCTGTATTTTTTGACAATATTTTTTCGGCGACTTCTATCTTGTAACTGCTCACTAAAGCCCTCTAAAATCTCTCGCTCTTTTGGTTTTTTAAACTTTTGATAGTTACATAGATTTTTATATTGCTCTTTTATGGCATTCTCTTTAAGTAGTTTTTTTGGGTCATCACTTATAAAACTCTCAATTTTGACAAACAGTGAGAGATAATTGACATTATGAATCTTTTTATCATGAAAAGATTTATTGGAGTTAAGATAAGAGCTATAGTAGTCTCTCTCTTTGAGCCACTCATAAGCTGTATGGTTCAACCCACCCTCTATATCGGTAAAAAGCAACTCTCTATTTTTTCGTTTGGCAATATAAGGTTCTATCTCTCCACTAGCCTTAACTTTAATATAGATTCCCTCTTTGAGTTCATAATTATCCAAAATAAGCTTATCACCCTTCTGCTCATACTCTTCTCGAAATACTTCTAACAAATCATAAATCATCGAACCTCCCTACCCAAACAAAACCCACCCCCAAACGAGTTCTTCTCTCCAAGTCCACTACCCAGAGCCATAAACGCCAACTTCTGCGAAACCTCATCTTCATTTGGTACAATCCGAAACTTATTCCCAAAAAATCGAATATCTTTATTACCTTTTTTCATATAGATACTCTGAGGATACTTGTTCTTTATCTCCAAAAGCTGTATAAAGTTTTGCTCTCCTCTAACAGACTCTCCATAAAAACTCAAATACTTTTTTTCCAAATTATAGTTCAACTGTTTTTGTAGTTTTAAAATATCTCCATCTTTATCAATACTCCAATACAAACCATTGCCCACAGAAACTATCACAGGAGTAGCAGAGTATAGTTCAGAGATGAAAAACTGTTTTATGGTTTTCTTATGTGTCTCGACCACTAAGAAGTCTGGATTATCTATATTTTGTCGCAAGGTTTTAGAGAGTTCGTCTATAAATTTCTCATCAAGAGAACGAAGGGTAAACTGATAGCTGTTTCCTTTTTTGTAGACCTGCTTTTTTTCGATGGGGTAAAAGTTACCAAAATTGTAGTGTTTAAAACCTGTTTGGTCATGAAGTTTTTTAAGTGACTCTAGTTGAGCCATTGAGAAGCTAATATATTTTGATAGGGTATCAAAACTAGATTTGAATGGAATGTCATTTTTTAGATATGCCGTGCATATAAGTTCAAAATATTGCAAGTTTTTCCTTTTTTGAAATGTTAGCCGTTATTATACCCAACCAAAAAAGACACCTATATGTCCATTTTTAAGTGACTACTTATATTACTACTCTTTAACTTAGATGTGACTACTACATATTAGACTATCTTAGACGTTAAAAGGGCTTTGGATTATTGTTTCTTAGTATTTTGTAGATGGTTTTGAATGGGATTAGATTATAGTGTGGTAGTAAGAGAGAGACTCGAACTCTCGACCTCCGGCTTATGAGACCAGCGCTCTAACCAACTGAGCTACCTTACCACACGTTTGTTTTGAAGTGGCGAAATTTTAGCTGAAAAGAGTCTTTATGTCAAGTGTTTTTTTAATTATGTCTATTTATTTTTATTTTTCAATAAAGTTTAGCTACAAGGACTAAGCTTTATTGCTTTTTAAGATATAAACTATTGACATTTTACGAAAAAAACATTACTATTCCAAAAATTATACATTATAGGAGAAACCAAATGTCATTTCAGCCATTAGGTAATCGTGTTTTAATCGAAAGAGAAGAACAAACAAATCAAACAGCTTCAGGACTTTATATTCCAGATTCTGCAAAAGAGAAACCTTCAGAAGGTAAAGTAGTTGCTGTAGGAAAAGATGCTATTGAAGCAGGTCTTAGTGAAGGCGATACGGTACTGTTTCCAAAATATGGTGGAACAGAGGTAACTATAGGTGGTCGTGAGTACCTTATTATGAGTAGTGATGATATTTTAGGAGTTATGAAATAATGGCAAAAGAGATATATTTTTCAGATAGAGCAAGAAGTGGTCTTTTTGTAGGTGTAAGTAAATTGGCAGATGCTGTTAAAGTAACAATGGGTCCAAGAGGACGTAATGTTCTTATTCAAAAAGCTTATGGAGCGCCACATATTACAAAAGATGGTGTATCTGTAGCTCGTGAGATTGAGCTTGAAGATTCATTAGAGAATATGGGTGCGCAATTGGTTAAAGAGGTAGCAAGTAACACAGCTGATGAAGCAGGAGATGGTACAACTACAGCTACTGTTTTGGCACACTCTATCTTTAAAGAGGGTCTACGAAACATTACAGCAGGTGCTAACCCTATTGAAGTTAAACGTGGAATGGATAAAGCGTGTAAGGCGATTATCGAAGAGCTTCAAAAAATGAGCCAAGAGGTTAAAGATAAAAAAGAGATTGCACAAGTAGCAACCATTTCGGCGAACTCTGATGAGACTATTGGAAACTTGATTGCAGAAGCGATGGAGTTTGTAGGTAAAGATGGTGTAATTACTGTTGAAGAGGCAAAAGGAATTGATGACGAACTAGAAGTGGTAGAAGGTATGCAGTTTGACCGTGGATATATCTCTCCTTACTTTGTGACAAATACCGAAAAAATGACCTGTGAACTTGATAATCCGTTAATTTTATTGACTGATTCTAAAATCACTTCGTTAAAAGATTTAGTGCCTGTATTAGAGCAGATTCAACAAACAGGACGACCTCTGCTTATTATTGCTGATGATATTGAGGGAGAAGCTCTTTCGACATTAGTACTAAACAAGCTTAAAGGTGTTCTAAACATCACAGCTGTTAAAGCCCCTGGTTTTGGCGATAGAAAAAAAGCGATGCTTAATGATATTGCTATTTTAACAGGTGCAACATTGATTACTTCTGAGCTTGGTCTTACCATTGAAAAAACTACATTAGCAGAGCTTGGTCAATGTTCTAAAATTGTAATTGACAAAGACAACACTGTAGTTGTAGATGGAAAAGGAAGCAAAGAATCAGTTGAAGCTCGTATAGCTGAGATTAAAATTCAAGTAGAGACTACTACAAGCGAATATGACAAAGAGAAGCTTCAAGAGCGTCTTGCTAAACTTGCTGGTGGTGTAGCTGTTATCAAGGTTGGTGCAGCGACCGAAACAGAGATGAAAGAGAAAAAAGACAGAGTTGATGATGCTCTATCTGCTACCAAAGCAGCTGTTGATGAAGGTATTGTTATTGGTGGTGGTGCAGCCTTGATTAAAGCTGGTGCAAAAGTACAACTTGATTTAGCGGATGACCAACTTGCAGGCGCAGAGATTATTCTTAGAGCAATTCAAGCACCAATGAAACAGATTGCTATTAATGCAGGGTACGATGCAGGTGTGGTTGTAAACAAAGTAATGGATTCAGACGATGAAAACATTGGATTTAACGCTGCAAACGGCGAATATGTGAATATGCTTGAAGCAGGAATCATTGACCCATTAAAAGTGGCTCGTGTGGCACTGCTTAATGCTACTTCAGTATCGTCTCTTCTTCTTACAACTGAGGCTACTATTTCAGATGTAAAAGAGCCAGATTTAGATATTCCATCTCCATCTATGCCAGACATGGGTGGAATGGGAGGGATGGGTGGAATGATGTAATGTCATTTACCTTTTTAGTCGGCTAAAGCCGACTATTTAAAGCTCATTAAACTCTTCTTTTCTATAGAAATAGAAAACAGCAAATATATAAGTCAATATCATCATAGTAAACATACCTAAACCATTTAAAGATGATACTGAATCACTTATTGTTGATTTATATGGCTCACAGTAACAATTATTTACTATTCTTACTGAAGCAACATTACTTTGATTACCATGTGCATCTTTTACAATATAATATACAGGGCTTGGAGTTCCACTAAAACCATCTTTGGGTGTAAATATTACAACTCCATTTTCAATCTTCCAAGTACCTTCGCCTGCTACAGT
>CAYPCV010000169.1:0-8963 GCA_964409295.1 uncultured Sulfurovum sp. | reverse complement strand
CTTACAATGAAGAGTTTGCCATTCGAGTGGAGTTTTTTGGAGATGAGATAGAAGATGTTTATACCTTTAATACCCTTACAGGCGAAAAGATAGAACACTTTAAAGAAGCAACGGTTTACGCTGCCAATCAGTTTATTGTCTCTCAAGAGAAACTTGCCATTGCTGTTAAAAGTATAGAGACAGAACTGGGCGAACGTCTGAATTATTACCAAAAAGAAGATAGAATGGTAGAATACAACCGTTTAAAACAACGTGTTGAGTTTGATTTAGAGATGATAGAAGCCACAGGAATGTGTAAAGGAATTGAGAACTATTCTAGACACTTAAGCCAAAAAAGAGAGGGGGAAACTCCATTTTCTATGATGGACTATTTTGAAGCGATGCACGATGACTATTTGGTTATTGTTGATGAGTCTCATGTTTCACTTTCTCAATTTAGGGGAATGTACGCAGGAGACCGAAGCCGTAAAGAGGTTTTGGTCGAACATGGCTTTCGATTACCATCGGCTTTGGATAATCGCCCTTTAATGTTTGATGAATATATTAATAAACCTCCTCATTTTCTGTTTGTCTCTGCCACACCCAAAGAGCTAGAGATTGAACTCTCATCTGTGGTTGCAGAACAAGTGGTACGCCCAACAGGTCTGCTTGACCCTCCAATTGAAGTAATTCCAAGCACCTATCAAGTTGAAAATCTACATGATAGGATGAAGCCTGTTATAGAGAAAGGCGAACGGGTTTTAGTAACCGTATTGACTAAAAAAATGGCAGAGGAGTTAACCAACTACTACAATGATTTGGGGCTTCGGGTACGCTACATGCACTCTGATTTGGATGCGATTGAACGGAACCAAGTGATTCGCTCTTTACGTTTAGGAGAGTTTGATGTATTAGTAGGAATTAATCTTCTTAGAGAAGGTCTTGATTTACCAGAGGTTTCATTAGTGGCTATTTTGGACGCAGATAAAGAGGGTTTTTTACGCTCAACCACCTCACTCATTCAAACTTCGGGAAGGGCTGCTAGAAACTCTAATGGTCGGGTATTAATGTATGCCAATCGGATTACCAATTCCATGAAAGAGACCATTGATATAACTTCTAAACGTCGTGAAACACAGATGGCATACAATAAGAAACATGGAATTACCCCTAAAACCACGCTTCGTGAACTTGATACAAATTTAAAAGTAGATGATGCTGGGGAGCTTTATAGTAAACAGAGCAAAATTGATAGAATGCCAAAAGCTGAACGACAAAAGATAGTCAACGAGTTAAAAGCCAAAATGTTGGTCGCTGCTAAAAATTTGGAATTTGAAGAGGCAGCTAGGTTGCGTGACCAAATAGCCAAGATAAAAAAACTCTAATTTATCTGTTGGCTAAAGCCGACTATACAGCTTTGATATGCTATAACATTTGAAATATATAGAGTTGGCTTCATCCAACGTGATATGATATAATTCAAATAAAAAATATAGGGTACTTTATGAGCATTGACCTAACTTCCCCAGACCTCTACTTTAACCGTGAACTCTCATGGTTAAAATTTAATACAAGAGTGCTTGCCCAAGCAAAAAACAAATCATTACCTCCATTAGAACGTATGAAATTTTTAGCCATTTATGGTACAAACCTTGATGAGTTTTATATGATTCGTGTGGCAGGTCTAAAAGCTTTGTTAAAAGCACGTGTCCAAGAGACAGCTATTGACAAGCTAACCCCAACCGAACAGCTAAAAGCCATTCATAAAACGATTCATAAAGAACAAAAAACAGTTGAATCTTCTTTTCAAAATATTATGCATGAGCTTAAAGAGCATCAAGTCTATATTAAAGAGTATAATGAACTCTCAGAAAAAGAGCAAGAGATTATTAAAACAGAATTTTTTGAACAGATTTATCCTGTAATTATGCCCATTGCTATTGATGCAATGCACCCTTTTCCACACTTAAATAATCTTAGCTTTGCATTGGCACTTAAATTAGAAGACTCTAAAGGGAATATTAAACATGGACTTATTCGTATTCCTAGAATTCTTCCAAGATTCCTACAAGTAGAACACTGTTATATTCCTATAGAATCTGTAGTTGAACACTTTTCTTGCGAACTTTTTCAAGGTTTACGAAAAATTACCTCTATTCCCTTTAGAGTAACGCGTAATGCTGACTTGGAGATTGAAGAAGAAGAGGCTGATGATTTTATTGAGATTATGGAAGAGGGTTTACGCTCTAGAAACAGAGGTGTATTAATTCGATTAGAGCTTATGGAGGGAGCAGATGAGTCTCTACTAAAATTTTTAACCACCCATCTTCAACTTGACCCACTTGACATCTATTACTATAATATGCCTCTAAATCTAGGAACTCTTTGGAGTATTGTTACCGAAGAGAAATTGGCATATTTAACCTTGCCAAACTACAGTCCTAAAATACTTCCCCCATTTGACGAAGACAACAACATATTTAAAACTATTGAAAAACAAGATGTTCTACTCTACCATCCATATGAGAGTTTTGACCCCGTTGTTAACTTTATTCAAGAGGCAGCTAATAATCCCAATACCCTTTCAATGAGAATGACTCTCTATCGTGTTGGAAAGAACTCTCCTATTGTCAAAGCTCTTATCAAAGCAGCCAAAGCAGGTAAACAGGTAACTGTTTTGGTCGAGCTAAAAGCACGTTTTGATGAAGAGACCAATCTTCATTGGGCAAGAAAACTTGAAGAGTCTGGAGCTCATGTAATTTATGGAATAAAAGGTCTAAAAGTTCATGCAAAAGTAGCACAAGTAACCAAGAGAAAAGGTAAAAAGCTTCAAGGATATGTGCATTTAGGTACAGGTAACTATAATCCTAGCACTTCTAGAATCTATACCGATATGAGCTACTTTACCTCTAAAACAGAATTTAATACCGATGTAACCAAATTTTTTCATTTTATTACAGGTTTCTCTGACCACAGCGAACTCAAAACATTAACTCTCTCCCCTGAACATATTAAACCTAAACTAATAAGAATGATAGAGCATGAAGCCAACCAAAAAGAGAAAGGTTTAATTATTTTAAAAGCCAACTCTTTAGTTGACCCAGATATTATTCAAGCACTCTATAAAGCGTCAATAAAAGGGTGTAAAATAGAGCTAATTATTCGTGGTATCTGTACACTTCGACCAGGAATCAAAGGTGTTAGTGAAAATATCTCTGTCTATTCCATTATTGGTAAGTATTTGGAACATCCAAGAATTTACTACTTTAAACATGACCAAAACCAATGTTATATATCTTCTGCCGATTTAATGCCTAGAAACCTTATTCGTCGTATTGAAATCTTAACACCTATTACTGAAAAACTATTGGTACAAAAAGTAAAACAGATACTCTCTTTGCAACTTCAAGACAATGTTTTACGTTGGAAGCTTAAAAGTTCAGGAGAATACAAACAGGTTAAGCAAAATGACGATAAAGTGATTAACAACCATGAAATTTTGGAAGAGTACATTACAAAGATACATAATCAAAGTAAAAAAGAGACTCCTGCTTATGTCAAAAAATTAGCAAAAAAAGTATTAAAGGATTAAAAATGTTGGTTAAATACAAAGAGTGGACACCCACACTAAAAAAAGGGGCATGGGTAGCCCAAGGTGCAACAGTCATAGGTAGAACAAGCATGGGCGAAGATTCTGCTGTCTGGTTTGGCTGTGTTGTGCGTGGCGATGTACACTCTATTTCTATTGGAGACCGTTCCAATATCCAAGACTTATCTATGGTACACGTTACCCACCATAAAAAAGAGGATATGAGTGATGGGAATCCAACCATTATAGGAGATGATGTCACAGTAGGACACCGAGTAATGCTACATGGATGTACCATTGAAAATGCCTGTCTTATTGGAATGTCAGCAACCATCTTAGATGGTGCTGTCATTGGTAAAGAGTCTATTGTAGGAGCAAGTTCACTTGTAACTAAAAATAAAGTTTTTCCACCAAGAAGTCTTATTATGGGAAGTCCTGCTAAACGAATACGAGAATTAACCGATGAAGAAGTAGCAGAACTCTATGCTTCAGCAGCACGTTATGTAATATTTAAAGATACCTACCTTTAATTAGACAACAACTTTTATTCACAAAGTTATGTTAAAATTCAATAAAAAAGGATTTCATCATGACAAAACTAAAGGCCTCTATGCTTCTCTCTATACTTCTACTAAGTAGTGGATGTGTAAAAAGAGAGCAAGCTGTTTCGATAACTGTTCCAGATAATACAAACTATAATACCCCCCAAGAGATTGTGGTTATCCCTAACAATACAACATCACAAGCTGTTATTGTAGACAACTCTCCTTTTGATAATATTGATACATCTATCCCACAAAGTCTCCCCTCTAACTATACAATTCCCCGAAGTAGATACCTTGGTGGAGCCTATCGAAATAACGCTAAACTTAAAAGTTTTATCAATATGATGATTTCAAAATACAATTATGATAGATATACACTCAACACTATTTTTTCAACTGTCAGCCGAGATAATGAAGCTTTACGAAAATACAATGTTTTTAAAACAGCAAAACCAACTTTTAATAAAGCAACTCAAATTGGTTCATGGGACAAATATAGAGCAAACTTTTTGACAACATCTCGTATCAATAAAGGGGTTGCATTCTGGAAAGAGAACCTCTCTTATCTTAATAAAGCTGCACAAAAATATGGTGTTGCACCTGAATACATTGTTGGTATTATTGGAGTGGAAACTAATTTTGGAGGCTACACAGGGACACACTCGGTAATGAATGCACTCACAACATTAGCCATTGAATTTAAAAAACGTTCAAAATTTTTTACAGGAGAGTTAGAGAGTTATCTTCTTATGATACGAGATGAGAGACTTGACCCACAAGCAATAAAAGGTTCCTATGCAGGTGCTTTTGGATTGGCTCAATTTATGCCTACAGCCTTTAGACAACATGCCATTGATTTTAATAACGATGGACATATTAACCTTTTTAACAAAGCCGATGCCATTGGTTCTATCGCCAAATATTTTGTAGAACGAGGAAAATGGAACAATCGTATACCTGTAGCAATGAAGGTGCAATACAACAAAAAAAGATTTTATGGTTTAACAACAGGATTTAAGTCTAGTTACACGCAACGACACCTACTCTCACTAGGCATGAGACCAAGCTCTAACTTTTTTGGCTATAGAGGCGATGTATCATTAATTAAATTAAGCCGATATGACCGAGATGAGCTATGGTGGGGAACAAAAAATTTCTATGCAATTACAAGATATAACCCTAAAGACCATTATGCTATGGCTGTACACCAATTAGCACAAGCTGTTAGAAATGCCTATTACAGTCGTCGTTAAAAATTAAACTTTATGGGAAAAACCCATAAAGTTTAAACATTTTCTAAAACACGTTCAAGAGTATATTTTAAATCTTCATCCAACTCCAACGATTTTAACATCCATTTAATATAACCTGCATCTGACCTAGCAATATCATCTATCTCTTCGCCTTTATATTTACCAAATTTAAATTTTTTCATTATTACAGGTGTTCGTGTTAACTCTTCTAACTTAACCATAGGATTCACTCCTCTGTACTGCTCTTTGACTCTAGCTACTAGTTTAGATAAAAGTAGTTTCATAACCACTACATCCCCAATAGCATCATGAGCTTTAATAACAATATTATATTTTTGAGCCTCTTTCACTTCATCTTTATAAAGTCCTAAAGAGTATCTAAAGTACTGAAGACGATGATAATTAGAGTCAGGATAAAGATGTTTAGAACAACGAAGTGTATCAATAAGCTTCATCTGATTAGAAAATCCTTCTTTCTCTAGCATCCCTAAATCAAACTGAATATTATGAGCAATTAAATAGTTATTTTCACTGTTCAAGCGTGCTAAATCCCTATAAAACTGTGTTGATTTAAAATTGGCTTTCCCTTCTAACATATCAGGTGTCAAATTATGCACCTCCATCGCTTCTATCTTAATAGGTATCTCTGAAGAACAAAGTTCATTGTAAACCTCAACCTCGCCTTTTGAACCCACAACCATTGCACCAATTTGTATAATGCGATCTTCTGGTTGATTTCCCGTTGTTTCAGTATCAAATAAAACGTATTTAGTCATTTTTCTTCTCTTTTTTTCTATTTTTAAAATTTTTCATGTAGTTATAAAAAGATTTTAACTCTTCTGTAAACGAACTCTCTTTATCAAAATATTTATCTTTAAGATTTTTCCAATTCTTTTTTATTCTCTCTTTTATACTCAATATCATTGCCATGGTTGATTTGTAAATTTCTAAATCTTTTAACCAATCTAAACCACTCATTAACTTTTGATACGACCAGTTAAACCAATTAAAACTTAAAAGTTTCTCTTTCCCTACTTTAAATAACCAAAATACAAACGCAGCGATGGGTATTTTAGCAATATAAAGGAGCAAACCAAAAAGGACTTTACCCTGTATAAAAAAGACTCCTGCTAATAGACCTGCACCCTCAACACCAAAAAGAAATGAGAGGAAAACTAATAAAATAATATAACGATTACTTTGTACTATTCTTCCTTCAAGTTTTTGAGTAATATGCCAAGACTCAATCTTATTATAGATAGGTTTTGCAATCCCTTCCCAAATAATCTCTTCAAAAAGTATAAAAAGAAAAACAAGTATAAACTGTAGAACTAAAAGTAAGCGTTGTGCAATTTTTTGTAAAAAATTCACGGATTAATTCCTTATGAAAAATATAGAGTATTATAGCAAAGTATTTAAAAGATTGATAAAAATGAAGTGGAATAAAATAAAAACAAGAGGGAAAGTCCCCTCTTTAATAGTGTGCGAGAAATAACTCGAAAGAAAAGATTATTTTCTTCTAAGCTCTTTAATTCTAGCTTTTTTACCTTTTAATGCTCTAAGGTAGAATAGTTTAGCTCTTCTAACTCGACCACGTCTTAGTACTTCAATACTCTCAATACTCTCTGAGTATACTGGGAAAATTCTCTCAACACCAACCGAGTTAGCACCAATTCTTCTAACCATCATTGTACGACCTGTACCTTGACCTCTAAGAGCAATACAAACACCCTCATAATTCTGAACTCTAGTCTTTTCGCCCTCTTTAATTCTAACAGCAATTCTTAATGTATCTCCTGCTCTAAAATCAGGAACGCTTTTATTTTCTAATTGAGCTTGCTCAAAGCTTTCAATATATTTATTTCTCATCATACTACCTTTGTATTATTACTCTATTCATTTAGAGTTGTTTATGCATATCAGGTCTAAAGTATTTTGTTTTACACTTCGCCATAGCATTTTTTAAGTCCGAAATTTTAGCGTGATTTCCCTTTAATAATTCTGATGGAACGCCAATTTCATTATAAATTTTAGGTTTAGAAAAGGAAGGTGCTTCCAAGGATGAAGCTTCAAAACTTTCAACACTCAAAGAGTCACTATTTCCTAATACACCACTTACATTTCTTGCAACAGCATCACACATAACCATCGAAGCCAGTTCGCCACCTGTCAAGATAAAATCACCAATAGAGAAAAGCTCATCTGCTAGCTCTTCTATAAAACGCTCATCCATCCCTTCGTAACGCCCCGACACAAAAACAACATGCTCTTTTTTTGCTAAACGCTTTGCATCATTTTGTCTAAAAGGCTTCCCTACAGGAGTAGCCACAACTACATGAACACTATCTGAAGCATTTTTAACTGCTTTAATCGAATCAAAAAGAGGTTGAGGAGTCATCAACATTCCTGCTCCTCCACCAATCATTGGCTCATCTACTTTCCCATGCTTATTGAGTGTATAATCTCTAGGATTAATATAATCAACTTCCATAAGACCCTTTTCTATCGCTCTCGCTAAGATAGAGTCTGAAAAATATCCTTCAATAAGAGAAGGAAAAAGAGTTACAAAAGAGAATTTCATACTAAGAAGCTTCTAAAATCTCTTTGGCATCTTTAGTAAAGATGATTTTAGATTCCATATCTTTTTTAACAATATATCTATCAATATATGGAACTAAAAAAGTTTTAGACAATCCCTCTTCAACCAATTTTTCATTTGTTTCGATAAACAGATAATCCACATCAGCCAAACGTTGCATTTCAGAAATTTTTCCCAATATAACATCATTTTCCATAATAGAACACTCTTCGATTTCAAACCAAAAATGCTCATTCTTTTTCAATTCACATCGCTCTCTCGTCTCTTCTAATGAAGCATAAATTTTTGCATTGGTTAACTTTTTTGCATAGTCAATACCAGAGTAGCCCTTAAAAGAGATAATACCTCGTGTCAAATTTACTTCATGAATTTCAAGTAAACCAGCACTTGACTGAAAAGTGTAACCTGCTTTAAATTGTTCTGGAAAATCGGTGTGAATGTGGAGCTTTAAATCTCCGTGAAGTCCATGAGTTTTACCCACTTGGGCTATAAGAAAACGTTTAGGTTGATTCATATAAATTATTTTTTAGATTCTACATTAACACGGTAATTTGAACCACCCTTTGCTTTACACGCAGAGATTACCGTTTTAATAGAGTTGATCATTCGCCCTTCTTTACCAATAAGCTTACCTACATCTTCGCTATTTGCTATGATAGTAATCTCATTATAGTTCTCCTCGATATTTTTGATAGATACAGCAATATCTTCTGGATGACTAACTAAAAGCTTGGTATATTCAGTAACGAAATCAACAACCATCTCTATTTTCCTGTAATTTTCTTAACTCTGTCACTCATTTGAGCACCAACAGAAACCCAGTAGTCTAATCTCTCTGTATCAACAGTTAAATTATCTTCTTTAATCATTGGGTTATAGTGACCAATTGATTCAATCCAACCACCATCTCTTCTTTTTCTGCTATCTGTTACTACGATTCTATAAAATGGCATTTTTTTTCTACCCATTCTTGTAAGTCTAATTGTTGTCATATTAAT
>CAYPCV010000168.1:0-4717 GCA_964409295.1 uncultured Sulfurovum sp. | reverse complement strand
ATCACCATCAATAATACCTAAAAAATATTTTCGGTGTTCATCTATATTTAAAACCTCATCTAACTCCTCCATAAACTCAATAATAGCTGTACAATTACTACTATCTTTATATCTTCCTATTGGTTTAACTACATAATCTTTATCTTTGCCGATACTCTCTACAAGATTTTCATAAAAAGCTATATCGTCTTTTCCTTCAACCAAAATATAAGGCTTTTTCTTCTTTTTAAGGACTAACCATACAAAATCTTTTGCACTATAAGTTCTACTCATTTTTTACTCTTCACAAAGAGATATCTCTACAGATTCATCAAAATAATCTCCCATAATAGAAGGACTATGAGAAGCTACTATAATTTGAGCATCTGGAGCTAATTTTGCAATAGTTGAAAGTAGTTTCTCTTGCCACTCTATATCTAGTGATATTTCAGGTTCATCCAATAAGATAAAATCCTGCTCCTCGCCCATAAGTAAAATCGTTGCTAAAAAGGTCAATAAATGTCGTTCTCCACTTGATAGCTTTTGTATAGAGTGATTTTCAGGTGCGACATAAACACCATTGGCAGAGAGAACCAACTTTTTATCATAATTTAAAAATTTATTGTATTCATCTAAAAATAGTTTAATTTCATTATAAAGTTCAACTTCACTCTGTAACTCTTTGACAATATTAAAAAGAATAGTTTGCTTAGAAGAGTCTAATTTTTCTAAAAAATTTTCATCTGTTTCTAAACTATCAAAAACAGTTTTTATCCCTATATTTTCAGTTTCGGAAAACATTTCCAAAAGCAATGTTTTGTTATAGATTAACTTATTATGTAACTCTTCTAAATCTATCTCTTCAACTACTGTTGATTTAAAGAAATTTAATGAAGTTTGAGAAAGAGTTTTTTCTATTTTCTCTTTTGCATCAAGAACAGCCTCTTTATACTTGCTATTTAAAAAAGCCTCAATGGTATCAATCTCAATGTTAGGAAGATAGATATTTTTTTTATTATCTAACTCTTTAGCTCTATAAGCTTCAATCCCACTATCACTCTCCTTTGGAGAAAGATACTCTATTAGTTTATCTGAGAAATTATCTATTTCATTACCTGTTAAAACTTTATCTTCACCTATATTCTTATTATTTCTGAAAAAATGCCATATCATCTCTTTTGGAATTTTGAACTCTTTTTTATGAATTCCTCGACCTATTCCAAGAAAAAGAGAAGAAATATCTTCCAAAATTGATGTCTCAACTTCTCCCCAATAATATTTACTTTTACTTTCTTTTATATAAGTTTCAATATCAGTTTTATCTTCTATCTCTTTTTCAAGTATTCTTCTCCACTTCTCTGAATTTTTAATTTTTTCTATAACAATAGGCATATCATTATCTAAAACTGTAATTACTACTTTATCTACATTATACCCCTCTAAAATAGTTTCATCTTTATTAAAAATAGCAAAAAGTATCTCTAAAAAAGTCGTTTTTCCTGCTCCATTATTACCATAAATACAGACTATATTAGACTCAACAAAATCCAATTTCACTTTTTGAGAAGGAGTTATAAATCCATCTATCTCTATACTTGTAATTTTAATCATCTCAACTCTTTTAGTTTTTTCTTATTATACATGAATGCCATTAAATATCCTCAACCTCAACCCTCCCAAGCCCCATAACCGTCTGTTTGCCAACACCAATTATCTCTCCAAGTTTTAAAAGCCTATAACTTCTCTCGTCAAGCCCCATTAGTGCTATCTCTCCTATAATTCCGTCCATCTTCATTCGTTTGTTTTGTCTGGAGCTTTTACGCACCAGTGATTGGTAGTTTAGTGCTTTTACTACTGTTTTATAGGTTGGTTCATAGTCTAGTTTAAAGGCTTTTTCTCCTGTTTCAAACTCTTGGGCTTTTTGGTAGATAGAGCGTAAGATGTCTTCTATATCTACATTGTCTCTTAGAAACTGATTGCTTTTTTTAATTCTTAGAGGTGTAAGTAATTTTATCTTAATGTCTGGACAAAAGCTGTCTATTTCAAGCGACTTTTGAGGAATATCCAAAGATTTAAACTCTTTTCCATCAAAAACTTCTATTCCATTGATGCTTATGGTTAGGTCGTGGAATTGGTAGTTATATTTGGTTAAGCCGTTTTCCATAAGTGTCATCTGTAAGGCACTTAGAATATAGGGTAGTCCGTCACAAGCATCGTTGAATAGGTATAGACCAAAATCGAACTTGCCACTTCCTAGCTCTATCTCAAAACGATAGTTGTGAAAATTGTTTTGCTGTTCGTAGAAGTTGTAGTACAGACAAGAGCTTTGGGCAAAACAGCCATCGCACTTGTAGCTTGGGTTGATACAGGTTACTTTTTTAAGAGCGTGTCCCATTGCTCCACGTATCATTGAACCTGTAAAGTAAGAGGGTTTATGGTTGGTATTTACTGTTACTTGAATATGGTGGTATTTCATTTTTTTCCATTTATTAATTAAAACTTAAGTATTGTATCTAAATATTATACTTTATTTCTCTCATTGTCTCCGAAAATCTTCCTAAATCGTCACACTCCGATAGCTCGGAAAGGTGTTTAAAAAGTTTTGGTTTATCTTTGAAGTACTCTTCAATCTCTTCTTGGCTGTGTCTATATAAAAAAGAGTGCAGAGCAATAAGCTCCACAACCTCATCGGCTTCATCTTGGGTAAGCATAGCTCTTGCTACCAAATCATCAACCAACGGTTTTGCCATTATTGCAGATAGCTCTTCGTGACCATGAAAATTTACATAGTTGTTTCTTGGGTTTATCTTTCGTGATTTTGGTTTTCCAATATCATGAAGCAGTGCAGAGACTTGTACAACTCTATCATACCCTTTAAGTTGGGCTACTTTGCAGACCATCATTGTGTGACTCCAGCAGTCGCCTTCTACATGATAGGGATTTGTATCACTATTATCAAAATTATGATGGGACTCTAAAAGTTCTTGTTTTAAATGTGGGTAGGTGGTTTGAAACCAGTTGAGTAGTTGAATCATGGTTATAACCTTTTTTTATGAGATTATAACCAATCCAAGAGACAATAGCTGTCTTAAAGAGCAGAACTTTCATCGCTCCTTAACCTTTTATATATATAATAAGACAAATTTTATCTTATTGGAGATGTTAATATGATTAAACAGATAATGCCCTTAAACTTTATTGTTGCATTACGCTTTTTTGGACTCTTTATAGTCCTTCCTGTTCTCTCTGTCTATGCCCTAAATATGGAGGGTGCAACTCCATTTTTGGCAGGTGTAACAGTTGGTGGATACGCCTTGACCCAAGCTATTTTTCAAGTTCCATTTGGGGTAATGAGCGATAAATTCGGGCGAAAGCCTGTTCTCTTTTTTGGACTGATTATCTTTATTATCGGTTCGGTTGTCGCCGCGATGTCAGACAATATCTATATGTTGATGCTAGGTCGTTTTCTTCAAGGTTCTGGAGCAATCGGTTCGGTAGTATCAGCAATGATTGCCGATGTGGTCAAAGAGGAGCAAAGAGCCCACGCAATGGCAATTATGGGGGGAACAATTGCTCTAAGTTTTGCAGTAGCAATGATTATTGCTCCTCTTGTGGGTGGAAATTGGGGAATTGATAAACTTTTTTGGTTAACGGCTATCCTTTCGGTTATGGCGATTGGTGTTCTATTTACTGCTGTGCCAAAGCCTCCAACAATTGTTCACTCGTACTCTGAAAAAGAGTCAAGTTTCTTTGATGTTTTTCAAGACAAAGCATTGGTAAGAATGTATGTAACCTTTCTTTTTCACTCTTCTATTATGACAATGGCATTTTTTATTATTCCTATTGTTATGACACATAGCATTGCAGATGGTGGTTTTGGTTGGGAGAAAGCAGAGCTTTGGAAAGTCTATTTTCCTGCAATGATATTTGGTTTTATCGCCATGGCTCCTGCTGCAATTTACGGAGAGAAACATGGTAAAGGAAAAGAGATATTTATGATTTCTGTTGCTGTTATTTTCCTTGGTTTTATAGCAATGGGTTTTGCAACCTCTGCGTGGGTCTTTACGGTAGGGGTGGTTCTTTTCTTTATTGGGTTCAATATGTTTGAACCACTTTTACAAAGCTTTGTCGCTAAATTTGCCAAAGTACACCAAAAAGGGGCAGCCCTTGGGGTTGCCAATACCTTTGCGTACACAGGAATTTTCTTTGGTGGACTGCTTGCTGGTTGGCTTATGCAACACTATGACCGAGCCGTTTTATCTATGATAGTGGGTGGAATTTCTGTCTTATGGTTTGCATGGGTAGCCACCATGCCAAGCCCAAACAACCGTGGAAATGTCTATTTACCTTTAGATATTTTTGACCGTGAAAAAGTTGCATCTTTGGTTGAACATGAAGCAATTGTAGAGAGTTATGTAAACGAAACCGAGCAGATTGCCGTGGTTAAATTTAACAAAGATTTAATTGATGAAGATGAAGTACGAGGGATGTTGAGTTAAAATGTAGATAGAGACAAGGTGTGCCTTGTCTCTACAAAAAATCCATAGCCACAATATCATCAAAAGAGAAGCTCTCTCTGCTCCAAACCGTGTTATCGTCTTCTTGTTTTATCTCTATAAAAAAGTACTCAAACTGACCCTCTTTATTTGAATCTGTTTTAAAATCTATAAATTCAAGAGTGGTTGTGACTTTAGTTCCTAATGCAGTGGTAGAGACCTGCTCTATTTTTCTATTTTTA
>CAYPCV010000167.1:0-4397 GCA_964409295.1 uncultured Sulfurovum sp. | reverse complement strand
GAAATGTTAAAATATAAAGCAGAGAAAAAAGGTGGAGAGGTTATTGAAGTTGACCCAAAATTCACTTCTCAGAAATGCTCTTCTTGTGGTCATATATCTAAAGAGAATAGAAAGAGTCAAAGTAAATTCAGATGTGTTAAGTGTGATTTTAAACTTAATGCTGATTGAATGCCTCTTTAAATATTCTAAATACCGTGGGACACATGGAGAAAGCTTCTTAAATATCTAAACATTAGTTTGGAGTTCAGAAGAATCCACCTCTTTTTAAGGGGTGGAGTTGTCAACTGATATAGATGAAGCAATCTCTAAAGCTTTACTTTTTGCTACTTCAACGTCGTTATCGAGTACTAAACTTACTGCCATACGACGACCAACATGCGTTTCAGGCTTTCCAAATACGCGTACAAAAGTTTTATCTGTAAATGCAGAATCAGGAACTTCTAGTGTTGGATTTTTATTCTCATTTGTAGCTTTGTATGCTCCACATGCACCTGCACCATAAGTTGTGTACTCCAAAGGCAAGCCAAGAACAGCACGAATATGTAGTGCAAACTGGCTTTGGCTTTGGGTAATAAGTGTTACCATTCCTGTGTCGTGTGGGCGTGGGCTAAGTTCAGAAAAATAGACTTCATCGCCTTTTACAAAGAACTCAACTCCAAAGATTCCACGACCACCAAGACCATCGGTTACGGCTTTTGCAATATCTTTTGCTTTCTGAAGAGCCTCTTCACTCATCTGCATTGGTTGCCACGACAAGATAAAGTCCCCATCTTTCTGAACATGACCGATGGCATCACAAAAGGTTGTTCCTGTCTCATTTCTTACAGTCAAAAGAGTGATTTCATAATCAAATTTTACAAACTCTTCCACAATTAATTCCGACGCATCGCCACGAGCCTCTTTTGCTATCTCCCAAGAATTTTCAATATCATCAGCCGTCTTTGCAATGCTTTGACCATGCCCTGAAGAACTCATTACAGGTTTAATCACACATGGAAAACCAATCTCTTCGCCTGCCTCTTTGAGTTCATCAAGCGTTTTTACAAATTTGTACCCCGATGTCTTAAGCCCCAACTCTTCAGAGGCAAAAACTCTAATATTTTTACGGTTCATTGTTTTATTTACAGCTTCTGCATTTGGAATCACATGAAACCCTCGTTTTTCTGCTTCAAAAAGAGCCGAAATAGAGATGGCTTCAACCTCTGGTAATATAAATGTTGGTTGCTCTTTTTCAATAATTTCAAGAACAGCCGATTCATCTTGCATATCAATAGCGTATGAACGGTTTGCCACCAAGTGAGCAGGAGCATTTTCATATTTGTCAATAGCAATAACTTCAATACCTAGACGTTGTGCCTCAATAGCAACTTCTTTTCCAAGCTCTCCAGAGCCTAAAAGCATGATTTTAATAGCATCTTGTTGTAGTGGTGTGGTAAACTTCATGGGGGTATTCCTCATTGGTTAATTTAATGGGGTATTGTATCGAATTTGGTTGAATAATAATCTATTGGATAAATATAAATTGTTTAGAGCAAATCTTCAATTATAATTTATGTTTTATTGTTTAACTATTTCTTTAACTCGCTCCAATCGCTCCTGCGTGGGAGTGTATATGAGAGTTTTTATATTTTTTAAATAATTGAGTTCTCGTATGCATTCCCGAAGACGGATGTGAACAAGCTAAAGATTATTATGGTTTCAGACTAAATTAAGTTTTATTCATAAAAAGGCTTTGACCCCCTGAGTTTTGACCCCCTGAGTTACATATTTATTTTTTCTAAAAGTTCAACACAAGATTTAGCCAAAGCACTAGCTAATTGTGGAGGAACAGCATTACCAACATGTTCACATCTCTTTGTATGAGAACCAAAAAATTTATAATCCAAAGGAAATCCAGTAATTACCGCTGCTTCTCGTACACTAATAGAC
This sequence comes from uncultured Sulfurovum sp., assembly GCA_964409295.1. Lineage (GTDB taxonomy): Bacteria > Campylobacterota > Campylobacteria > Campylobacterales > Sulfurovaceae > UBA1140. Next base: position 2,468 of record CAYPCV010000167.1, on the reverse strand, counting down.
CTATGTTCTTTAGGATGAACAGGAAAATTACTATGACCAGGAACCAATGTAGGACTTGGCTTATCACCATGAAGTCTCATAGTACTTCCCCTAGAATAGAACTTACTAATTTTTAAATGTTCAGGTAAGTTATCAATATTTTTTGCAATATTTTCACCTTCTGGAATATATTTAAATCTCTCAATAGTTTTAGGAGCATGGTTCATAGGCTTATTATCAATATCATCAATATTGTCATAATCAATCAATTCAAGAGCAGAGTTAACTGTTTTTGGCTTTTTAAATTTTTCTTCTTTTAACTCTCTTTCTAAATTTCTCATCAAAGAATTATCCATATAAATAGGTTTTGGAAACTTAAATTCAATATTTATATCTCCTCGAATAGCTACAATAATAATCCTCTCTCTTTTAGTACTAGAACCATACCATGCAGCATTTAGTACTTTATGTGAAATACGATACCCTATCCTCTCATACATTGTGTAAATGTCATCTAATACAGAAACAAAATATCCTTTCTCTTCCAAATCTTTAAGTATGGCATCTTTCTTTTTCCGTAATGCTTTTCCCTGTTCTTCAATCTCAGATGTAAGGGTATTCTCTTTTCTATGTTTTGCCTTTAGCCCTTTAAAGTTTTCTAACTCTTTCCAAAGAATATCTACCTGCTCTTTAATCTCTAAAGGTGTATCTAAAGAAAGTACTTTTGCATTAATAATACCAGGCACATTCTCTATAAGACTAATTTTTGGTTGTACCTCTTCTATGAGTTCTATCTGTTTATGATAAAAATAATTTCTTTCATCATTAGGAGACCTCTCTCCTGCCAATGAAAATCCTTTACAGACAATTCCACCAAAGAAAACATCTAGTTCCCCTTGTTTCATACCTGTTTTTTTTAACAGATTTTTGGGGTTAATATCTAAAATAGAGCTATTATCAATATAAGCTGTCTCTTTAATAGCAGGATTATTATAAATTAGTGTCTTCAAGCAAGTAGGTTCAATATCATTAACATATTTAGAGATAAAATCATTTTCACAAAAGCCTATATGAGCTCCACCAGCCCCTACAAATGTTTCAAAAATTGTATATGCCACTATAGACTCCTTAATAAAGCATTATATTTTTCTATATATTTATATGCTCTGCTATGAGTTCTAATATAAGATTGTAGTGATATTTCATTTAGTTCAATTGGATTATATATAATCTCTCTTTGGATATTTCTTGGTTGAAAATCTATACATCCAAAATCATCTCTTAATATATTTAACCAACTTGATATGTATCTACCATCTGATTCTGTAAGAAAAAGTACATCTCTATTATTATATTTTTCACAAATATGAGTTTTTATATCTTGATTATTTAGTTGAACTATTTTTTGACCATCAAAAACTTCATAAATCTCTTTAACATAAGGTTGCATATATGAAAACATAATTTTTGAAGCAAACTCTTCAAATTTCAAATGTGATAGAGTAAAGCCAAATGGAGTTGGTAGATTTTGACTCGTAATCAATCCTAGTGATGAGAGTGTAATAAAAGAATTTCTCCAATTATTGTTATTTTGAGTACCAATTTTTCTAAGAAATTCTTTTTCTAGTTGTGTTCTATGTATAAAATCAAATCCTTTAAAGTGTAAATAAGATAAGTGTTTCAAGAGAATATAAGCCTCATAAATTCTAGTATCTCTAAAATAGTATTGTGATATTGTTACCAATCCATCAAGTGATGCTTGTTTTAACTTATCTAACTCTTTTTGTTCAATTTTACGAATAATACTATTTGTATCATTGATTTCAAAAAGTAGTGTACTTTGAGGGTATTTAAAGTTACCGATATTAAAACTATTATCTCTTACAACTGAAGAGGGAAAGAGTAAAATAGAGTTAAAATTATGATGATACAAAAATCCCCTTGGTGATATTTTCTCATCATAAAAATACTCATACTGCAAAGATTGTCCAATCCCTCGAACATAATCTGTAACTCCAATATCTCCTGCTTTACACTCAATTATTGCTCTAATTTTACCATTTTCTAATACCGTAAAATCAGCCGTAATTCCATTAATATAAGTATCTTCATGAATATAATTTGTATTATTAGATATTGATAAAAGACTGTTAATACCATATTGAATATTTTGATTCTGTATAATTAAATCATGTACTATATTTTCTCTCATCTAAATGTTATCTCCTAAAATTTTATTTTTATAATTATAGCTTAAATTATTTATTGCACTAGTTGAACTATTACATACAATCAAATTCACTATCTTATCATTCATGTAACAAAATCCTCTTTCAACTGTTGTAAATTACTACTCAACGAGTCAACCCTTTTACCATTGAGTGCCTCTATAATCCTATCTTCATTTTCAAAACCTGAAAAGCTCATCTATCGAAATCTCCAATCCATTGGCTAACTTCTCAATATTTAATAGTGTAATATTTCTCTAT
>CAYPCV010000166.1:0-6351 GCA_964409295.1 uncultured Sulfurovum sp. | reverse complement strand
ACCACAAGTAAAATTTGACTACAATATTAATAATTGTTTTATATTAGGAGTCTTATGTGTCATTAGCTTTAGCACGAAAATATCGCCCTGCATCTTTTGAAGATTTAATTGGTCAAGAGGCAGTTTCCCAAACGCTCTCTTTGGCACTCGATAGTGATAGACTCTCTCATGCGTATCTCTTTTCGGGTTTAAGAGGGTCTGGAAAAACTTCGACAGCTCGTATTTTTGCCAAGGCACTGCTTTGTGAAAAAGGAACAACTTCACATCCTTGTGAGGCTTGTTCTCATTGTATTATGGCAAATGAATCAAGACATATGGATATTATTGAGATGGATGCTGCCTCAAATCGTAAGATAGATGATATTCGTGAATTAATAGAACATACCAAATACAAACCTGCTACGGCACGATATAAAATATTTATTATCGACGAGGTTCATATGTTGACTAAAGAGGCATTTAATGCTTTGTTAAAAACACTTGAAGAACCCCCTGAATTTGTAAAGTTTATTTTGGCTACAACAGACCCTTTGAAATTACCTGCTACTATTTTGAGTAGAACTCAACATTTTAGGTTTAGAAGAATTCCTCAAAAAATTGTGGCAGGACACTTGGCACATATTTTACATCAAGAAGGGGTGGCGTACGAGCAAAATGCGTTAGATATTATTGCCCGTTCTGGTGCAGGGTCGGTTCGAGATTCATTAACTTTGCTTGACCAAGCTATTGTCTATTCTAAAAATTTTATCAATGTTACAACTGTAACCAATATGTTAGGAATCATAGAACCCTCTATGTTAGAGTCTTTGATTGAGAGTATCTTTGCTAAAAATGAGCGTGAAATTTTGAATTTTATTCGTAATGCATCAGAGTTTGAATCTGAAATGGTTATTGATGAGTTGATGTTGTATTTAAAAGATATTCTTTTAAGTGGCTCTTCTAAAATTACTCCTATGATAATTGAACGATTTTTTAGGGTATTGGCTGAATCAAAATCGTTATTAAATATGGGTTCTGATGGAGAGTTTGTTTTATCGTTGACACTATTTAAAATGATGGAAGCATTACAGATAAAAGATATAGATAGCATGATTCAGACCTTGGAAAAAGAGCTAAGTGGTGTAGAAATTAAAGAGGTTACTCAAAAAGAGAACTTATCAGAACAAAAGTCGTTAACTCCAACGATTGCAACAGTAGTTAAGGAGTCGGAAACTTTATCTCAAAAGAGAGAAGTTATAAAAGAAACCTCTACTCCTATTAAAGAAGAAATCGTAAAAAAAGTTATAAAAAAACCTTTGGATATAGGTGCAAAAAACTTTGAAGCATTAATTGTAAAAATGTATGACCGTAATTATGAATTAGGAGAGTGTTTTAAACACAGCATCGCCTATAGCTCTTATAAAAACAACCTTTTAATATGGGAATCTTCAGCCTCTGTTAATGAAAAGAGACTGCTAAAAAATAATTGGGGAATGATTCGGATGTTTGTTCAAGAGATTTTTGGTTTTGAGACAAAAATCAAAAATATTGCCAAGGAGTTACCCCCCTCAGTAGAAAAAAAAGTGCCTAAAATTGTAGAAGAGTCTCAACCTATTTTTAATGAACCCCAAGAGGAGTTTCTTGAACCCATTTCAATGATAGAAGATGAGATTCTTAATCAGCCGATACAACACGAAGAGCCTCCTATGAAAAGTTCTTGCGTTGCTCCTGACCATGGTGGAGTTGAGTCAGCCAAAGAGAAAGATGAACGTACTATTTTAGATGAACCTATGGTAGCAAAGGCATTAGAACTGTTTGCTCCGAAAAAAGTTCGGGTTAAGAGAAAGGGGTAGCGTGCTTTTAGCCGATATAGGAAACACACGCATTCATATCTATGATGGGGATGAGGTTATTCATTTGACGCATAAAGAGGCTATGGAACGTTATAAAAATAAAAAAATAAAATACATAACAGTAAAGCATCAACTCAAAGAAGAGCTTGCTTGTTTAAAAAACTGGGAAGATATTTCAGAATTGATACAAATAGAAAATGAGTATTCTACAATGGGTATTGATAGAAAGGCGTTGTGCCTTTCGCATAAAAATGGGATTTTTGTCAGTGCTGGTTCGGCTATTACAGTGGATGTTGTCGAAGAGGGTAGGTACATGGGGGGCTTTTTACTTTTGGGGCTTCGGGCATTTGTGGATGCTTATGCGTCTATCTCTCCTGCTTTGGAAATTGAAATAAATAGAGAGGTTTTACTAAACCAATTACCACAGACAACAAAAGATGGGATAAGCTATGGTATAATTTCATCGATAAAAATGCTTATAGAAAAACATCAATCAGATAAAAAGCTTTATATATCGGGGGGAGATGGCGAATTTTTAGCCTCTTTTTTTGATAATGCTATTTTTGATGAAACGCTAATCTTTCAGGGCATGAAAAACGCAGTACAAAAGGTATAGATATGTTAACAGTAGCACTTCCAAAGGGAAGAATTGCAGAAGAAACTTTGGCGATATTTTCTGAAATATTTGGTGGAGAGTTCAAGTTTGAGGGGCGTGAGCTTATTATGGAAGTAGGGAACTTTCGTTTTTTAAATGTACGAAATCAAGACGTACCAACCTATGTAGAACATGGTTCTGCTGATATTGGGGTTGTTGGGCTTGATGTTATTACTGAAAAAGAGTTGGATATTGTAAAGCTTTTAGATATGCAGATGGGAAAATGTAAAGTCTCTATTGGTATTAAAAATGAAGATGAGCTTGATTGGTCAAAGCCAAATATTAAAATAGCGACTAAAATGGTTAATATTACAGAGCAGTATTTTGCTAAAAAAGCCGTTGGTGTTGAGATTATTAAACTCTATGGTTCTATTGAGTTAGCTCCATTAGTTGGACTGGCTGATGCGATTGTAGATATAGTTGAAACGGGTGCAACCATGAAAGAGAATGGACTAAAAGTAGCCGAAGATATTATGGATTCATCAGTGCATTTAATTGCTAATAAAAACTCGTATTATGCAAAAAAAGATGAAGTTCTTTCTCTCTATGAAAAGATAAATGCAGTGGTGCAGAGCCGTGTCTAGTGGAGGGCTTGATATTTACGCTTCGGCAGAAGATATATTGGACATTCATGAAGTAACCCCTATTTTAAACGAGTATTATTTTGAGACTCTCAAAGAGTTAAAGTTTAAGAGTCTGCTTGATGTGGGTTGTGGTTCTGGGGGGTTTTTAAAAGAGTTGAGTTTTAAGTACCCCAATATCGAAACAATGGGGATTGATTTAAGTCCTGTAATGATTAAAAACTCTAAGGCAAAAGGCATTAATGCTCACTGTATTGATTTATGTAAAGTCACTCAAAAGTTTGATGTGATTACAGCCATTTTTGACATGGTAAACTATCTTGATGAGAAGCAGTTAAAACGATTTTTAGGTTGTATCGAGAAACGTTTAGATAAAGGTGGCTATTTTATTTGTGATATAAATACTCTTTATGCCTTTAAAGTAGTGGCATCAGGTTCATTTATAAAAGATGTAGGAGACCGTTTTTTAACGATTGATTCAGATTATATAGAAGAAGAGGGTACTTATTATATGGATTTTACACTTTTTGAAGAGAAAGAGGGCTGTTTTAAAAAATCTCAGGATAGTATTACTCAATATTATCATAAAGTAGAAAAATTGAAGAAGTTAACAAAAATGAAGTTGGTTTCAAAAACACCCATAGCAATCTATGGGCATGAGACAGAGAAATTTTATTTAGTATTTAGAAAATAACTATTTTTTCTCTTTAATGGTAACTTTAGCGTACATACCAGGGAAAACATTTTTGTCTCCTTTATCAAATGAGATACGCATTTGAATCTTATGGGTCATTGGATTGGCATCTGGGACGATGGCTTTAATTGTTCCAATGGTTTTGTATTTTATAGAAGGAATATTTACTACAAGTTGTTGTCCTACATTAACCATCGCAATAATACTTTCTGACACCGAAACATGAATTTCTAGTGATTCGGTATCGGTTAGCATAATCGTAAGCATTCCTGGCATAACCATGTCGCCAGGTTTAATGTTTCTACGAACAACAACTCCGTCTGATGGAGCTTTCATTTTTAGATAATTAAAGATGGTTGCCATCTGTTTTGCTTTAATTGATGCTTGTTCAACTAATACTTGTGCAGAGGTTAACATACTTTCAACATTAGCTGCCTGTGATTCTAGGTCATCCATGTCCATCATTGGTATATTTTTGCGATTTTTTAGTCGATTTTTACGTTTATTGATGTTCTCTAAACGTTTTCTCCAAAATTCAACGACAATTTTTGATTGCTCTAGCATTAAATCTGCTTGCGATTTCATAATATCAAATTCAGCAGATTCCATCTCGTAAAGCTCATCTTCACGTTTAACTTTATCGCCTACTTTGACAAATACTTTTTTAATGTATCCCATGTATCTGCTACCAATCATCTTTTGACCATCAGAGACAACCGTACCTGTAATGGTAATATCGTCTGCTTGTAAATTTATGATGAGTAAAAAAGTTACAATTAGTATTTTTTTCATCTGTGTCCTTTCCTTTCTTCTATTAATCTTACCATTTACGTAGGTTAATATGACACTTTAAACACTGCTGTGCAATTTTACTGTATGCTTGAAGTGCTTGCTTTGGATCTCCATCTTCAAAACGCTCTTCTATGTCGTCTGCTTTTTTTACAATTTTCTTTTTTATCTTGTTTGTCATCTTTAAACTGTTATTTAACCACTTCTCATAAATGTCTGTATTTTCAACTTCAGATTTGATTGGACGTACCTTTTTTATGGTATCTTTAAGGGTTTTAGTGCCATCTTTAACAATATCAATATTGTTATAAAAGAAGCCCGTTTGAATGTCTTGCATTGCTTGTGCCATCTTTTGCATGTCCATAATTCTTTCGGCTTGAGTATAAGTTGTTGCTGAAGAAAAAGTTGCTACTATTGCAGGTATGATTAGTAATTTTTTCATGTTTTATATATCCTTTTTTGTAAGTTCTTACTCTTATTGTAACAGATTATCTTTAGATATTATCCTTAAATTATCAATTAAAAAATTATTCATTGCTTTGATAAACATTATACATTTTAATTATTTTTTTTTATATCTTTTAAGTATAGTTTCAAATAATACTTGATAAAATCCACTCATAAACCAATTTAAAAGGATTTTCCCCTATGAAAAAAATCGTAATTATGAGTGCAATCACAGCAGCAATGTTAACAACAGCGTCAGCAGACTTCTCTTTTGGAGATATGTTTAAAGATATGAAAGATGCAGCTACATCTATGAGTAAAGATGCAAAAGATTCAGTTGCTTCAATGAAAGATGGTGCAGTTGAGACTTCTAAATCTGCTGAAAGAACTGTTACAAATGTAAGTTCAGACATGAAAGACTCTTCAGTTAAAGTATCTGATGACCTTAAAACAGCTGAACTTGCAACTTCTAAAGATACAAGAGACTCTGTAGTTGAATTAGCAGAAGATACAAAAGATTCTATTACTAATACAACAAAAGACCTTAAAGACTCTTCAACAATCGCTTCTAAAGATATGAAAGATTCTGCAATTGCTGTTTCTAAAGATGTTAATGATGCTACTAAGACTATCTCTAAAGATACTACGACTAATGTAAGTACTGTTTCTAACGATGCAACTTCATCAGTTAAAACCGTTTCTAACGATACAACTGATTCAGTAAAAACTGTATCTAAAGATACAACAACAAATGTAACAACAGTTTCAAATGATGCAACTGCTTCTGTTAAAACTACATCAAATGATGCAACTGCTTCTGTAGCAACTGTATCTAAAGATACAACAACAAATGTAACTACTGTTTCTAACGATACAAGAGACTCAGTTAAAACTGTTTCTGATGATGCAACAGATACTGCTAAAACAGCTTCAAATGATACAAGAGATTCAGTTAAAACTATTTCTAACGATACAAATGATGCAACTAAAACAGTTTCTAACGATGCTGCAGATACAACAAAATCAATTTCTGATGATGCAAATGACGCTTCTAACACAGCATCTACAAATGCAAGTACAACAACTAGTACAGCAACTACAAATGCTAAAGATGCTGTTGAAGATAATAAATAATTTTATCTTTTAGCTTCTTTTGTTGGGTTGTCTTTTGACAACCCAACATATCTTTTGATTCTCTTTCTTTTTTACCAGTTTTCTATCTTTTTTCTACCTTTTCCCATTACTGAACTTTTTTAAATTATACTATAGAAATAAATTATAATTATAATTCTTAATATTAAAATATAATTTCTATTGATAGAAGATACTTATGCATTTTTATTTATTAAAATT
>CAYPCV010000165.1:0-20064 GCA_964409295.1 uncultured Sulfurovum sp. | reverse complement strand
CTCTTTTTGTGCAAAATCAAGCTCTTGAAGAACAAACTTTATTGCTAATTCTTTAGAGGGTATTGCTTGATTAATCTCTTGTATACATCTATTAACTGCTATCTCTAAACCATCTTTTCTAACTTGTGCATTAAATTCTCGTTCCTCTTTGGTTACCGATATAGAGCTAAATATCTTGCTTACTAATCTCATAATTATCCTTTTATAAAAAGTAAATTGGATATTATATATAAAATAATTGGGATAGGGTAAAAAATCAACCTAAAAAAAGAGATATAGTAATATGAGAGATGATTTAATACAAAAAGCAAATAAATTGAGATAACTAAAGAATAATCCACTCTTTTAATTCATGAGATAACCAACTTTTGCTATAATTCCGAAAAAAAATTTAGGAATATTATATGCAATTTATAGAGACTCGTGGTAATGATGGTGTTAAAGCTAATAAGGTAAGTTTTTCAGAGGCTATCTTAAGTCCAAGTGCTAGTTTTGGTGGAATTTATGTACCTGAGTTTTTACCAACTTTTGATACAGAATTTTTAACAAAACATTTGGATTCTCACTATAAAACACTAGCATTAGATGTACTTCAAGGTTTTGATATAGACATTGATGAGGTAACACTTACAGAGGCTCTTAGTCGTTATGATGCTTTTGATGACCCGAGCAATCCTGTGCCTTTGTCTCAAATTGAAGAGGATTGTTTTGTATCAGAGCTTTATCATGGACCAACTCGTGCGTTTAAAGATATGGCATTACAACCTTTTGGTTATGTGTTGGCAAAAGAGGCTCAAAAACGTAATGAAAACTATTTGATTATGGCAGCCACTTCGGGCGATACAGGCCCTGCAACATTAGAGACATTTAAAAATCAAGACAATATTCAAGTGGCGTGTTTGTACCCAGATGGTGGAACAAGTGATGTTCAACGTTTGCAAATGGTTACCGAAGAGGCAGAAAATTTAAAAGTAATTGGGGTTCATGGTAACTTTGATGATACTCAAAATATGCTCAAAGAGCTTTTGGCTTCGGATGATTTCAGAGCAGAGTTAGAGAGTAGAAATATTAAACTTTCAGCTGCGAACTCTGTAAACTTTGGGCGTATTATTTTTCAAACGATTTATCATATTCATTCATATTTAGAGTTAGTTCGTAAAAATGAGATTACAATGGGCGAAAAAGTCTATCTTATTGTGCCTTCTGGAAACTTTGGTAATGCACTTGGTGGTTTCTATGCAAAAGAGGCAGGGCTTCCTGTAGAGAGAATTCTTATCTCTTCAAACGTTAATAATATTTTAACTGATTGGATAGAGAGTGGAGAGTATGACTTGACTACTCGTGAGTTGATAAAAACAGAATCTCCTGCGATGGATATTTTGAAAAGTTCAAATATAGAGCGAATTATTTTCCATAAATTTGGGGCAGAGCGTACCAAAGAGCTTATGGAAGATTTGGCAAACAACAACAAATTTAGCATGACAGAGGCTGAAAAAGAGGCTATCCAAGCTGATTTCTCTGCAACGTATAGCCAAGATGATGAGTGTGAAGCGTATATAGCCAAATATGCAAAAGAGGGGTATATTATGGACCCACACACTGCAACATGTATGAAATCGTATGAGAAAGATACCCCAAAAGATTTAAAAACCATTATCTACTCAACAGCAGAGTGGACAAAGTTCTCTACAACTGTAGCAAGAGCATTGGGTCAAGCTGATATTACAGAAGACACCGAGGCGTTAGAGTGGATTAAAAATAATACCAATGTTACTGTTCCTGCTATGATTGATGGTCTATTTGATAAAGAGGTTAAACATACGGTTATTGTAGAAAAAGAGGGAATTAAAGATGAGATGTTAACGTTTTTGTAGACGTTAACATGATAAATCTATTTTAGTATTAAAATTGTTCCACCTTTTGATTCCCACAAATCCAACTCTTTAGGAATAGCAGTAGCATCTCTGTTTTGTTCCTTTTGAGTTAGCTCTTTAATCTTATGAGGGTTACACTCTTTATCTTCGTCTCCAAATTTAACCGTGCGAATTTCTAACTGTTTTGGGCTGACAGTAATTAGTTTAAATTGCCAAAATCTTCCAGAGTCGATTGTCCATGATTTATCATCATCATTTTCTCTTGTGGGTGCTCCCCAACTTCCTTCGCCTATAAAGGTTGTTCCTTTCTCTTTATCGACCACAAAACCCTCTTCGCCAAATAGATATGGTTTTAGTGGTTGAGTGTATTTGACTAAGTGAGAGTCGGATTCTATTGCTAGTTTGACTCCGTAGGTATAAAAAAGAGGAGACCAATCTAAATAGCGTAGCCTCCCTTCATGTTTTGATTTTCGATGAGGTCGTAAAGGTCTGTGATACGAGGCTATCTTCCACTTGTTTTTATCATGTTTCAGATTATTTTTTAGCCATTCTGTCTGTTTGTCCCATTTTTTATGGATTGTCCATTCATCCTTTTTCTTTATTGCCATGTCGTAATAACCAACGGTTGGTTCAAGTTCGGTGTTTAATGTATAGAGCGATAAAAAATTAAAATTCAATTTAGAATAGACATGCACATTGGGGACATCAAAAAGTTTATTGAGCATCGTAGCATCACGATTTTCATGGTTTCCATGTGTCACAATCAAGGGGTAGAGCCTTCCATCACTGCTTTTAGTCTGTTGCCACTCATCAAGCCATCTTTTCCACTCTGTAGCTGTTCCATTTTTGGTATAGTCGCCACCATGGGCAATAAATAGTGGTCGGATTTTTGAAACAAGAACGTTTCCTCGTATTCGTCCTCGTGGGATACTTCGTGAATCGCCACCTGCGATAAAGGTAAAGTATTGGTTGTTGGCAGGAGCTGTTTTGAAATACATGGTATCGCTACAGATATTAGAGGTACAAACTTTAAAATAGTATCGACTGTTTGGTTTCAACTCTGTTAGTCGTGCAAAAGTGTTGTTCATGCCACGGTATTGAACCTGTCGTTGAGGTACTATTTTATGCTTTGTCTCTTTACTTAGACCATAGTTTAATGTAGGTGTTCCTTGGTATTGATTCCATGCAACGGTCATGGTTGTTTTTGGGTCATCGTTCCAAATCAAACGGTATTTATCGGATAAAACAGCACTTTTATTTTGAATCGTAACATTAGAGCAAGAGTTTAGAACTATAAGTAGGAGAAAAGAGAAGATATAATGTAGAGTTTTCATGTTGTATACTTTTAATGATGTTATTTTGGAGATTATATCATAATTGTTGTATAATAAATTAAAAGAATAGATATGCTATAAGTAGTTAAAGAAAATAGATGATTTATAATAAATAGGTATAAAAATATGAAAATTTATGATGTTGTTGTTGTGGGTGCAGGTATTGCAGGGTGTTCTTCTGCATATTTTTTGAAACAGAGAGGTTTAGATGTTTTGGTGGTTGACCGTGCAGGAGTTGCAGCGATGGGTGGCTCTTCGGCAGCAGGTGCTTTTGTATCTCCCAAAATTGGTAAAGGTTCTGAACTGCAATCGTTGACCAATGAAGCGTTTGAATTTGCAAAGAACTTTTATGTAGAACATTTTCCTACACATTTTAAACAGACAGGGGTTATTCGTATTCCTAAAGATGAAGATGATGCTCAAAAATTTTCAAAATATGAAGAGTTCAATAATTCCAAACGTGAGTGGATTGATGAAGAAGATTTAGAAAATATTGGTATCAAAAAATCGTTTGATAGCTTTTTGTTTAACGAAGCAGGTGTTTGTGATGCACCTAAAATGTGTAAGGCTTTTTTAGATGGGATTGACTACCAACAGTACGAAGTTGAAAGCTTGGTGTATGAAAAAAACCTATGGATTTTAGGGGATTACAAAGCAAAAAAACTTGTTTTGGCAACAGGATATGAGAATAAATTTTTTGATATGCGATACATGGGTGTCAAAGGAACATGGGGGAGCCGTGGAGATTATGAAACAGCTTTAGATTTGGATGTCTCTATGCACAAGCAGATTTCAGTCTCTGCCAATATTGATGGTATTGTCAAGATTGGTGCAACGCATGAAAAAGAGGTTGATGTTTGTATTACTTGTAATGGAAAGCCATTGAAGGCTCTCTTTTCTATAGCTTCGGGGATGGTTGATACTTCTGATTTTAAATTAAAAGAGACATTTTGTGGGATGCGTTCTGGTTCTAAAGACTATTTCCCTCTGCTTGGTTCAGTTATTTCTGTCTCTGAAATGCTTAAAAACTATCCAAAGCTTCCAAGAGGTCAACGCCTAAAAGAAGAGCCTAAAAAGATGGAAAATCTTTATGTTTGTAATGGATTGGGTGGTCGTGGTTTTGTTTTTGCTCCAATGATGGGTAAAATGCTAGCAGACAATATTGTGGATGGAAAAGAGATTGATAAACGACTCAATCCCGACAGACTTTTTTTAAAGTGGTGTAGAAAATCAAAAGATTTGGAGGATTACCGATAATGGCAGTAGAAGATAGAGAACGTTGGGATAAAAAGTATAAAAATAATCATCCTATCCCTTCAAAAATTGCAGAAGTAGTAGAAAAGTATAGTTTGTTGGCAAATGGGAAAAAAGCTTTGGATATAGCTTGTGGAACGGGACGAAATGCAAAGTTTTTAGCCTCTAAAGGTTTTGAAGTGGATGCTTTAGATATTAGTCCTGTTGCACTAGAGAGTTTAAAAGGTATAGAGAATATTCGAGTAAAAGAGGTTGATTTTGATACCTATCGATTAGAAGAGAATGCTTATGATTTAATTGTTTGCACCTATTACTTAAACCGTTCTCTTTTTCCACAAATAGAAAAAGCTCTAAAAGAAGATGGTCTATTTATTTTTGAAACTTTTATGCACCACCCTGAAAATACAAAAGTTCCCTCAAATAGAAGTTTTTTACTAGAAGATGGAGAGTTAGAGATAGCCTTTGGTAACCGATATGAACTCTTGCATCTACAAGAGTTTATGGATGATATAGCTTGTGGAGATAAAGCGATGAAATCATCTATGGTTGCACGAAAAAAATGTTGAACTATTTACTCTTTTTTTGCTTTCTTTAAATAGTTATGATGACAAACAGGACAATCAACAATTGCGTCGCCTTTCATAGACATTTTTTGAATCTTTTGTGACAATTTGAATTGTGCTCTACAGTTATGACACACAACCGTTTGGCTACCAACTTGACGGTTTGAATTATCTGCATTGATAGTTCTAAATCTATTTGAATTGTCTTCAACTTGAACGGGACTTGATGGTTGTTTTTCGGAGGCACAAGCAGTAAAGAGAATAAGTGCGAAGAGGCTAACGAGAAGAGTAATAAGGGGTGTTTTCATTTGTAATACCTTTTTTTTAATTCACTAACTATAAATTATATACTTTATCATCTAAAATTAACATAAATTAAGAGATTATATGTTTATTCGTGTGGCTGTCAAAAAGATGTACTCTCGACCTGTAATGGTAACCCTAAATTTTTTCTGTTGCAGGTATTTTTTGGCGAATATAACATCATTATAGAGCAGGGACATCTCAGAATAGGGATAATTTGGTGCTTTTGCTCCATAAATAAGTTCATTGTCTATCCATCGGCTGTTTGGAAAACCCAGTATAAATGCCCCATTAGCTGTTAGATGCTCTTGAACCAAGGACATCAAAAAAGGTTTATAATTAATACTTGGACTCTGTAGTGTTCCTATAGAGATAATCAAATCTGACTTTTCTAAATTTAACGCCTTTAATGCATTAATATCCTGTTTATAGAATTTTACATTCTCTTTAGGAAAGCGTTTTTTTGCATAATCAAGTGCTGTTTGAGAGTGGTCAACTCCATTAAATTGAATAGAGTCAAATGTTTTTTTATCTACAAGTTGCTCTATAAGTTCAAACTCATCGCCTTTATTAATGCCTAAATTTAAGATGTTTTTTCTATTTTGAACCTTTACAGCTTCAAGGGCTTTTTTATATGCATGTAAAAAAGTTGGCTCTTCATTCTTATTAATATTAAAAAATATTGATTCTGTTCCATACTTCTCTTGTTGATTACTAATCGGTGCAGAGTGAAATGAGTTTTCTCTATTTAATTTTTGAAAGGTTAGTTCAATAAGTTGATTATCTATAGTTTTAGGGGTCAGAATTTTACAAAAATGAAGCTCTGCTAGGTTAACCCATGTTTTGTAGCCTCGGTTATTTAACTCTAAATCTGGGTTTTCTATAGCAAAAGTTATTTGAGTATTGGCTATGAGTTCTCTCTCTATAATAGTGTTAATCTCTAGTAGTGTTTTGTTAGTAAAAAAAATCATAATGGAATTTTAACTAAAAAAATTATTTTTCTTAATGAAAAAATATGATATAGTATTGTTTAAATTAAAAAAGGAATAACATATGAAATATCTATATATCGTATTAATCGGAATAGTTCTTATAAATTGTAGTGACAAAAGTGTAGAGGTCGTAGAGAGTCTAACTCCAACTTTAACTCCAGCTCCAGCTCCAAAAGTAGAAGTAGTAAAAGAGCCTGTTGAGATGGGTGCTATAGAGGTAGTAGCTTCAGCAAATGTAAGTGATAAAACACTGGTTGCCGATGAGCGTAAGGTTACAAAAAATATAAAAAGTGATGTCCCTTCTGGCTGTGCAATGTGGTCAGATGGTTGTAATGTTTGTACCCGTACCAATTCCACAAAAGCTTCCTGTACAACCTACCCAGCATGTCACAATAGAGTTGTCTCTTGTCTGCAATGGAACTAAACTAAGAGATGCAAAAGATAGCTATAGAGATTACAGATATTTCAGAAATCTCGTATAAAGAGATAGCTCTGCATCTGCAACGTTTTATAATAGAAGGAGACTATCGAATCTATTCTATTGTAGAAAAAATTAAAAACAACGAACTTGTTGAATTGGATGTCTCCAACGAAGAGAATATGCCTGAATTGACTATCATGCTAGAAGAGTTTGATAACGTAGAGATAGAGTATCAACTCTACAAAAAGGTAGATGAGGTCTGGCAAGAGTCAGAGTTAGATGATTTAGACTTAGATAGAACCCCTGTATGGCTTACTCTACTAGTTAGTCTGACCTTAATTACCTATTTTGTTGTAGGTCTTATCCAAACCTCTGCCATCTACAATCTCTACAGTACAAGCTATGAAATCTATGGACTTTTTTCAGCCATAGGAGCAGTACTTACAGCTTATATACCTATTTTGGGTTCTATAGTAGCGTACACCTCAGCCATTGAACTATGGAACTGGAGTTGGTATAATGCTCTTTTTATCTTCTTTTTTAGCTATCTACCTGTGCTTGGGTTTATAGTCTATCTGATTTGGATAGTACTAAAAGCACTCTATTCCGATAGATGGTATCGATTTTGGCGTTCGGAGTTTAATTAATAATTAAAACTAAATAAACCCCATACTCTTCCCATCTTGAAGTTTCTTTAACTTCATCTCCTCTTTTAGTCGTTTAATAAACTCTGATGCTGAACCAATCTTTCTAAATTTACTTTGTCTATTAATCGTAGCAAAGTCCCCTGGGCTAAGATTTTTTAGTGATTTAATCTCGTGAAGTTCTTGGCTTGTTGGGGTTTCTAGTTTAAGTTCAGAGCAGTACGATATAAATATTTTTTCTAATTGTTGTGGCTCTAGGGTTTTGAACTCTAGCTTTAAATCAAAACGTCTCAGACTCGCTTGGTCTAAATGGTCGATGAGGTTGGTGGTGGCTATGAATAAACCATTGAACTTTTCCATTTGAACCAGCATCTCGTTGACTTGGGTTACTTCCCAGTTTACTTTGGCTTGACCTCGTTCGGCTAAGAATCCATCTACTTCATCAAAAATCAGCACAGCCTCTTCTTCGCTAGCTTCTTTAAAAGCGTTGGCGATGTTTTTTTCGGTGTCGCCTACCCATTTACTCATCAGAGATGAACCACTTTTTATAATAAACGGTTTGTCCAACATCTTGGCAATGTGTTTGGCAAAGGCACTTTTTCCTGTTCCTGATGCTCCATAGAAACAGATTCGTGCCGACTTATGTGCTTTTATTCCCTCTACAAGCTCTTCTAGGTTGCTATCAGTGTTAATAAACTCTAATTTATAATTTTTAGGAAGTACCCCTTCTGAATTTTTAGAGACTTCTGGATAGCCCTGTGCTTTTAGGGTGTTGTTTATGAGTTGTAATAGGGCTTTTTTCTTTTCTGAATCTGCTAGGTTATTGCTGACTTTTACAGCTGTAGAAATCAGAGCAGGGGCGATATTTTCATGTTCGCTCAATCGTTCTATGCTCTCAGCGTCGAGTATATTGTTACTGTACTTTTTGATAATCTCTTTCCGTACAGATTTAGAAGGGATAGGAAGCTCAATACTCATGTCAAAACGGCGTATAATTGCGTTGTCAATACTGCTAATGTTGTTGGTTATCCATATGGTTGGTACATTATTGGTCTCTAAAATTTTATTAATCCACGCTTTGTCAGATTGTTGTTTTGGCAACATAAAGAAGCCACCTTCGTAACTTTCAAAAACATCTTCGGCTTCATCATACATCAAAATGGTTCGGTTATTAAAAAAAAGAGCTTGAGCTGTTTTGTAGAGTCGTAATCGTGCTTCGCCTTCTATTGGGTCGCCATCGCTATCTGCATAGCTGATTTCGTATAGGCTTGTTCCCAATATATCAGCAATGGTTTTAGAAAGCTCGGTTTTTCCTGTACCTGGCAGACCGTAAAGCAAAATATTAACCCCTTTTTGTTTATTCTCTAGGGCTTTATTTAAAAAGGGCATCAAAATTCCTAAATCGTTTTTGATGTAGGAGTAATCTTGAATTCCCAATGTTCCTTTTTCAGAGAGGCGAACGGAATCTTTTATCATTTCGGTTATCTCTTCGTCTAGGTTGAGCATATTGTCTGCAAACTCATAATTAATAAGTTTAAGTTTACTATTAAGAGAGTAGTTCTCTTCACTGTCTAGTAATAGCAAGGCAGAACGGCTAAAAGTAGAGTGTGTTGC
Source organism: uncultured Sulfurovum sp. (assembly GCA_964409295.1). Taxonomy (GTDB): domain Bacteria; phylum Campylobacterota; class Campylobacteria; order Campylobacterales; family Sulfurovaceae; genus UBA1140. The sequence goes on along the minus strand of CAYPCV010000165.1, from coordinate 11,065 downwards.
AAAGGTTTCATTCATCTGTTCTATAGGTATATCAAGCAGGGTCGAAAGTAGACGTTTGCTTCGAGAGGTATTTAGTCCATCATTGGCAACAAGGTTAATGGCATTACTTAGAATATCATACTGTTTTAGAAAGATAACAAACTCTAAAACCTTTTTTTCATAGGTAGTCAATGCAATAAGTTCAGAAAGTCTCTCTATGTTTTTAAGTAAAAGAGCAGAGGGTTTAAAAGGGGCTTTTCTATTTAATACTTTTAGTCGTTTTTTCAGTATAAGCAGTGGTTCGGTACGATTAAAATCATCATAATCAAACTCTACATACTTCTCCAGCCCTAAAAACTCTGCCATATCTTCGTATTCAAAATCATTGTCGTTGTCAATAAAGCGTTTATGTCCACCCATCTCAATAATAATTTTAAGTATCCAATAGGTTATTTGGTCTTCAACTTCTTTTGGAATTAGCTCTTCATTATTTATAGTATGTGTATCAAATTCATTTCCATTGTCTGTTCCAAAGAAACTGTTTTTCATTGTTTGTCCTTTATTCTAAAACAGGAAGTATACCAATTTTACTATCAAGTTTTAGCTAGATGCCAACCACAATGATAAGGACAAGCATAGAGTTTTAGCTTTATCCCTTTGTGTTGACGACTAAAAGCTATCTGTCGCTCTGCATCTTTTTTAGAGTTATAAAGATACTTGAACTCTTTACGGCTGTCCATACAAAAACAACTGTCTAGCGTTTCTATACTATTTTTATTGATTTCACGGTTAAGTAATATGACTTTTATTTTTTCTACATGACTCTCTAACTCTTGAATAGTCCCAAGCCCATAGTAATCTAAGATTTCTTCATTACTTAAATCATCTAAATGTGTATAGACGTGTCGTATCGTTCTAAAAATAGTGTTTTTTTGAACAATACTTTTACGAATGGTTTTTAGAGATTTTTTTAGACTCATAAATAGATAGAGAGGTTTAAAATCAAGACAACTCCTCTTCCATCTCTAAAACCTCTAAATATCGTTCGCTCATCTCTTCGTACTCGGCTTCTACTTTTTTAAGCTCGTCGGTTACGTTTATAAGACCTTTTTTTTCATAACATTCAGCATTATAGAGGCAGGCATTTATTTCGTCTATTTTGGCTTCTAATGCTTCGATAAGGTCGGGTAGGCGTTCTAGGTCTCTTTGGTCTTTGTAACTTAGTTTTGTCTGCTTTTTGATAGGTTTTTGGTCAATACTTGTATCAAAGTCTACAGATTTTTGTTTAATATTTTTCTCTATCTCATAAAGCTCATTGATATTTTTTTCAATTAGTAAATATTCGCTGTATTCTTGAAAAGACTCTTCTACTACACCATCGCCTTTGAAAATTAGCAATTTTGTAGCGATTTTGTCAATGAAATAACGGTCATGACTGACAAAAATCAATGCACCAGGGAAATTAAGAAGTTTCTCTTCTAAAATATTAATGGTTTGAATGTCCAAATCATTGGTTGGCTCATCCAAAATTAGACAATCTACCTTTTGTGTAAAGAGTAGGGCAAGAGCAACACGGTTTTTTTCTCCACCACTGAGCATTCCTAACTTTTTGGTCATGTACTCTTCGGGGAATAAAAAGGACTTCATATAGGCAAATACATGCATATTTTTACCCATAACATCGACAATATCGCCACCATCAGGACAAAAGGTATCTAAAATTGTTTTGTTTTCATTGAGCATTTCACGATGTTGGTCAAAATAGCCAACTTTAAAGTCGCCTTGGTCTATAGAGCCTTTATTAGGTTTTAATCGTCCTAATAAAAGTTTTAACATGGTAGACTTACCTGACCCATTGTGACCGACAATGGCTATTTTATCACGTTGTAGTATTCTAGTTGTAAATCCCTCAACCAGATTTTTACCTGCGATGGAGTAGTGCAAGTTTTCAATGTCAAAAAGCATTTTCTTTCTGGAGACTCCCTTTTCATCTCCACGGTTAAAGCTCTTCTTTTCTCGTTCCAGTTCTAATTGCATTTTTCGGATAAGGGTAGGGTCTTTTTTTGCTTGGTCTCTAAGTTCAAAAACGCGTGCTTTTCGTCCTTGGTTTCGTGTTAGTCGTGCTTTTACCCCACGGCGTAACCACTCCTCTTCACGTTTTAAAAATTTGACCAAAGTGTTGTGTGTTTTTGCCATACTCAACATACGTTGCTCTTTAAGAACGAGATAGTTGTCATATCCACCATCATAAGAGACAATATTCATATTTTCTACTTCAACGATTCGTGTAACAATACTATTAATAAAGTGTCTATCGTGAGAGATAATCAGCAAGGTAAATTTCTCTTTTAGTAAAATCTCTTCTAAAAATTCAACCATGTACACGTCCAAGTGGTTGGTCGGTTCATCAAGTAGTAGAACATCGGGTTTTTTTAGAATCAGTGAAGCCAATGCCACACGACGTTGCTCGCCACCAGAGAGCGTATTGACATCTCGGTATTCATACTCTTTTAGTTTAAACTCTTGAAGTACACGTTCTATTTTGTCGTCTAAATTCCATGCATTATGGTGGTCAAGATAGTTGGTTATTTTGGCATGTTCATTTAAAAGTTTCTGATTTTCAAAATCACTGGCTATGAGATTAGAGAGTTCCTCATAACGCTGTTTTGCACTTTTTAAGTCGCTTAACTCATTTTCTATGGCATCACGAACATTTAATCCCTCTTTAAAATGTGGATTTTGGTCAAGAGAGTCAATAATAATGCTTTTATCTAAAACGCGTGTCCCTTCATCAGCAATGACTTCGCCTGAAATAATTTTGAGAAGTGTTGATTTACCACAACCATTTTGCCCTACAATCGCTACACGTTCGCCTTCATTTAATTGAAAGTCAACCCTTTGTAGTAGTTGTTTTACATCGTAGTTTTTAGAGATATTGAAGAGACCGACGAGTGCCATATAAAGTCCTTGGAATAAAGTTTGGTATTTTAGCGTAAATCTACGAATTTAAGAAATTATAGAGTTATAAAATATGTTCCATATTACTAACAATTTATAATTTTTTTACTATATTTATGTTATAGTAAAAAAGGACAAATAAAAAGGATACTGATATGAAAGTTATGGATAAAAAAAACAGTTCGCTTGTGCGTGGTTCAACAATGAGTAAAAATATTATTACAGCTGGTTTAGCATTTTCTATATCAACTTTTACTACATTGAAACCTATAGACAAAGAAGAATTTGCTCCTAGTAAAAAGAGCCAAAATCAATTTAATGAGCTAAAAATTGAAAGTGATGCTTACGATATGATACGAAAACTGCTCTAGCTAAACCTCATCTACTCATATTTGTTTATTTGGGTAGATGAACGTTTAACTTTGATAATATGTTATAATTACTTTATTCTAATTCTATCACGAAAGACCTCCAATGAATCTACTCTATCCCGTAAAAGTAAAAAATAATTTTATATTTAATCCTACCTCTCGCGACTTTATTGTCGATGAGATTCCTCTGTATGAATTTACAGGCGAGGGCGAACACCTCATCGTGCATGTACGAAAAAAAGATATGACAACATGGGAGATGATTTCTGCCATTGCTAAGTATTGTAAAATAAAACAACGTGATATAGGTTATGCAGGATTAAAAGATAAACATGCAATGACCATGCAGTACATTTCGTTATTAGCAAAAGACAACGAAGAGAAGCTCAAAACCTTTAACCATGACAAAATAAAGATACTCTCTACGACTAGACATAACAATAAAATACGTACAGGGCATTTAAAAGGTAACCATTTTAAAGTACGTCTCAAAAAAGTTTTAGGTGTTCAAAAAGATAAACTGAACTCGGTGTTAAAATGGATAAAAAAAGAGGGTGTGCCAAACTATTTTGGAAATCAACGTTTTGGAAACTCTGGAGATAACTGGAAAGAGGGCAAAGAGATTTTAGAGGGAACTCTGAAAATACGTGATAGAAAGACAAGAACCTTTCTAATTAATGCCTATCAGTCGTATCTGTTTAATAATTGGCTCTCTAAGCGTATAGAGCTTTCAATGTTACTAGAGGCATTTTCTCAAAGCGATGCTGAAAAGGTTTTTAATCTGCCCGACAACTCTTTGGAAGGTACAAAATCACAGCCTCATTTTTTTAAAATATTAGAAGGCGATTTAATGATGCACTACCCTTATGGTCGTCTATTTGAATTGGAATCTATGGAAGAAGAGGCAAAACGTTTTTCTGAATTTGATATTGCTCCATCGGGTCTATTGGCAGGTAAGCGTGTAACTACCAGTGAAAAAGTAGCAGGGCTTATTGAACAAAATTACAATGAAGAGATAAACGAGAATGGTGCTAGACGTTATGCATGGATAAAAGTAACCGATATAAAAAAGACTTATGTTGAAGAGAAAGCACATTACGAATTGGAATTTACTCTGCCTAAAGGGTCATATGCAACCAATGTACTAGATGTATTGCGTGGAGAAGCTGTAAGGAGCTAAGGGATTTTTACAGCCCTAGCTCTTTAAGTCTATATTTCATTACAGCTCCATCATCATCTGCAAAATAGATATTCTCTTTGTTGTCAAAAGTTATCCCTTCTTGGGCAAATTTAGGCAACTGAATCTTTTTTTTGATTTTACTCTTTTTTATGCTGTAACGATAGAGAGTATCTTTTTTATCCGATACTATATAGAGCTTTTTTTTATGGTACTGCATTCCTGCTGAGTCTATAATTCCATGTTCAATGGTTTTTACAACTTTAGCATACTTGTCTCCTACTTTTAAAACCAAGAGTTTAGAATCTTTTTTTGTTTTAGCTTGTATCGAGACGTAGTACAAATCTTTTATTTTTGTAATTCCTTCAATACCTGCTTTTTTAGAAAATTTAAAATCTTGACCTTTTATTTTAATAAGCTTGCTTTTGAGGGTTTTTCGATTGACTTCTAATAGTTTACCATCTTCGACAGCAAACATAAATGTTTTCTCTTCACAGACCACACCCTCTAAGTCGTATTTTCCGAGTTTATGTTCGCTTAGTATTGCCCCTTCTGGACTAAGTTCATAAAAAGAGCCTTCATCGTTGGCAACTACTAAACTGTCGCTGTTTTGACAATACGAAATTCCCGATGCTTCAGGAATAGAGGCAATTTTATGTTGAGTGGTATCGGCACAGGCATTAAGCAGTAGCAGTGAACTTAGTAGAATTACTTTCATTGTTTTCCTTATATTTTTCTATCAAATCAATATGGTAGGTATTTTTAAACTCATATAGAGCATCTTCTAAAAACTCCATTAAAGCCTCTTCTGTCTTCTCTCCAACCATTGGTTCGACTAAGACTATGTTGTCTGCTCCTAAAAAATAGACCGTTGGTGTCCCATTGGGAGGAGTAAGCCCATCGGGGAATTTTTCGCCATAATAAAACTTCTTAATTACAAAATATTTATCTAATAATGCTTTTGGTTTATTTAGTTTCATGGTTTGTTCGAGTTTATCGCAAGAGGGGCAGTGGGGTTGTGTAACAAATAGGATGCTGATTTTATCAGGTACAATAATCTCTTTTTTGGATTGTTCATCTGTCGAAAAACAAGCACCCATAAAGAGAAGGATAAAGAGCAAACTTAGATGTTTAAATAGGGACATTAGTAATTTCCTTTTTATCTGCATTGTATCTAAAAAAATGTTTTAGCTATAATTTCATATGAAATTTTACCGTATCTATATAGAATTAACAAATATCTGTGGACTTCGTTGTTCTTTTTGTCCCACAAAAGAGTTGCCTAATGAGACTATGAGTTTAGAGTTCTTTGAATCTATCATAAAACAGGCTAAGAGCTTTACATCAGAGATTGCTTGTCATGTGGTGGGCGACCCTTTGACACTATCTAATCTAAAAGAGTACCTTGATATTATTCATCGTTATAAAATGCGTGCTATGTTAACTACTTCTGGGTACTTTATGAAAAAACATGGCTACGATACACTCTTTCATCCTTCTATAAAACAGATTAATATCTCATTGAATGCCTTTAATAAAAATGATACGGCTTTTACCTTTGAGCAGTACATGAAACCTATTTTAGAGTTTTGTCATGAAAAGGTACGACGTAAAGAGGAGAGCTTTATCAATCTTCGTATGTGGAATCTTGATGAGGTTATGAGTGAACAGAGTTTTAATGTAGAGCTGTTTAAAAAGCTAAATAGTGAATTTAATGTAGCTATAGAGTTAGCAAAACTAAACCCAAAAGAGAAAAAAAATATACGTTTGGACTATAAAGTATTATTACATTTTGATAACTATTTTGAATGGCCTTCTATGAGCAACAAGAACTATGGTCACGGAACATGCCAAGGATTAAGCTCTCATATTGCTATTTTGGCTAATGGAAAAGTCATTCCCTGTTGTTTGGACAATGATGCGATTATAGAATTAGGGAATTTAAAGCATAAAGCCTTAGCAGAGATTATTTATGGACAGAGAGCCAACTCTATGAGAGAAGGCTTTAACAAAGGGCTGTGTTCAGAAGAGTTGTGCTTAAAATGTTCGTACAAGGAACGATTTAACTAATTGTAGCTATTTTAAAATCTCATAAAAGAGCCTATCTTTGTTTTTTTGTAAATAGACAAAAGCCTCTTCACTCAAAGAGAAGTGAGACATAACGTATTTAATCTTTAGAGTATACATTTCAAAAACAGGGTTTTCAGCGATAAACTCTTTTTTGTTTTCTCTAAAATGCAGTACCTCATCTAAACTAATATCTCTTTGGTCACTTTTACAATGAATAAGAACAACCTCTTTGTCTCGCTTTGCAACAAAGTGAATATTTCTATCGTAGGAACCTTTCTCTTTACTATAGTCCCAAATAGTATATCCTGCCTGTTTATATTTCTTGTAAACGTGCATTTTATAACTATGAGAATCAACTGTTTCATTTCTAATATTTTTAAAACTTTTAATGGCTAAGATTAACTCTTTATCTCCAAGAATTCCTCGATTCCATAAAATCTCTCGATGCTCTTTTTTAGCACCTTTCTCTTTTCCAAGTTCAGTTGTGGCTAGCCATAAAAAATATTTTCTTTTAATCCATTGAAGTTCTAAAAATATTTTGTTTAATGCTTTTCTCTCTATATCAAAGTATTGGGCAATCTGTATCGTGCTAATGGTACTAGGAGAAATAACAATTTCGTTTTTTTTAGGCACAGTAGACATGATTCTTTCCTTTTAACTTTATTGTTATTATAGTTTATAATAATGCTTTAAATGATTATCTTAAATAAAGAGTAAAAGCCATAATAAAGTCTATTTTAAGCTGTTTAGGACACAAGTTTTGATGATAAAAATCAATTATGTAGTTAATCTTGTGATTTTCTATTACTAAAGTAATAATATTAAAAATTATGCGTGATATATCTCTATAACATGCTAATATTCTTTATAAAATTCATGGGGAGCATTACTGTTTTGATTAAAAAGACACTAGTGATAGTACTCTTTTTAGCTTTTTTTATCTCAACCCTTTCTGCTAAAAAAGATAACTATCTAAAATCTACACATTTAAAGGGGAACACCCTCACGCTTACATTTAAATATAAACTTGATGATGTTAAGTTTTTTACCTTAAAAAATAGAGGTATTATAAAATACGTCTATGACATTAAAAATGCTGTATTACCAAAAACAAAAAGCATCAAAAATTACAAACATGCAGGGGTAAATGCCTTTAGAATGGGGCAGTTTTCTAAAAAATACTTGCGTGTTGTTATTGAATCTAAATATAAGAATTATAAAACTTATGCTATTCATAATAACGTGCTATTACTGAAACTACCAAAGGTTAAAAAAACTAAAATATTCAGACCTAAAGGTAGAGCAAAAAAAATTAATAGGTACTCTCCTACTGTCATTATTGATGCAGGTCATGGTGGTTATGATATTGGTGCATCCTATGGAAAAATTATAGAGAAAAAAGTTACGCTCTCTTTGGCACTAAAGTTACAAAAACAACTCGCCCATCGAGGGTACAAGACGCAGATGACAAGAAACCGTGACCAACATCGTCATCTGTTTGAGAGAACTGATTATGCAAATAGTAAAAAAGGAAATGTTTTTATATCGCTTCATACCAACGCAGCACCACGAAGAAAAAATAAAAAGTATCTCTATAAAGGAATAGAAGTTTTTTATATGAGAGGTAAAAGCCGAAAAAAACGTTACTCTAGTCGAAAAATTTATATTGGGGAGTGGAAAAAGAAAAAATCAGCATATTTAGCCAAAGAGATTAAAAAGAATATGCTTGCATCGGTTCGCACAAAACACATTGTTTTGGATAAAGGAGTTAAACAAAATAACTTTTGGGTACTTCGTGGTACAAAAATACCTGCTGTTCTTATTGAGAATGGATATATTACTGATAAATATGAAGGAGAGCGTCTCATTACAGATTCCTACCAAAATCTTTTAGTTAAAGGGATTGTCGATGGTGTTGATGTCTATTTTAATAGGAAGTAAAAAACAACTATGATAAAATGCGATAATTATTAATATAGACTAAGGAATAAGATTGTTAAGCACAGTAAATATAGTACAAAGATATGGTAAAAGAGTACTTTTTGATAAAATCAGCATCACATTAGATAGTGGAAAGCGTTATGGATTAATTGGAGCAAATGGAGCAGGAAAGTCAACATTTTTAAAGATTCTTGCAGGAGAGTTAGAGCAAACAGATGGAACAGTTCATATACAACCAGGACTCAAAATGGGTGTTTTGGGACAGAACCACTACGCTTTTGAAGATTTTACTCTAGCAGATGCTGTTCTCTATGGAAATAAAAAACTCTACGATGCTCAAAAAGAGAAAGAAGACCTATATATGACAGGAGACTTTGAAGATGACAAAGTAAACGAACGTCTTGGAGAGCTAGAGATGATTTGTGCCGATGAAGACCCAACATATGAGTCTGATGTAAAAATTGAAAAATTACTTGAGGCTTTAGGTTTTCCATCGAGTGTTCATGGCGATTTAATGTCATCACTAACAGGAGGGGACAAGGTAAAGATTCTTCTTGCACAGGTTCTCTTTTTAAAGCCTGATATTCTTCTACTTGATGAGCCTACCAACTCACTAGACATTGAGACCATTGCATGGTTAGAGCGTGAACTAAAGCGTCATGAAGGTGTAATGATTGTTATCTCTCACGATAGACACTTTCTTAACAATGTAGTAACACACATACTTGACCTTGACTTCTCTAATATACGAGAGTTTACAAGTAACTATGATGATTGGTACATCGCTGCGAATCTAATAGCAAAACAAGCACAGACAGACCACGCTAAAGGGATGAAAGAGAAAGAGGAACTAGAGAAGTTTATTACCCGTTTCTCGGCAAATGCTTCAAAAGCTAAACAAGCAACATCGCGACAGAAACAACTTGATAAATTGGACGTACAAGAGATTAAGCTCTCATCACGAAGAGACCCTTCTATAGCCTTTAAACCTCATCGAAATTTAGGGAATGAGATTCTTGAAGTTAAAAACGTAGGAAAGTCTTATGATGATTTAGAAGTCTTTACAGACATCTCATTTAAAGTAGAAGGAGATGATAAGATTGCTATTATTGGTGGTAATGGGGTAGGAAAGTCAACTCTATTGGAAATTATCATGGAAAAGCTTCCTGCTGATAATGGTTCATTTAACTGGGGGCAAACAGTAACTACAACTTATTTCCCTCAAAATTCAACAGACTTGGTAGTTGGTAGTGATAAGCTATATGAATGGATTCAAGGACATGATGCAAAATGGCATATAGATGAAATTCGTCAATGTCTTGGTCGTATGCTATTTTCAGGAGAAGAGCAGGGGAAATCTGTAGGCGATTGTTCAGGTGGAGAGAAACACCGTGTAATGCTCTCTAAGATGATGATGGATTCAGCAAACTTTCTAGTGCTCGATGAGCCAAACAATCACTTGGACTTAGAGGCGATTATCTCTTTAGGAGAAGCTCTACATAATTATAAAGGTGGGGTTATCTGTGTATCACACGATAGAGAACTTATTGACGCATTTGCAAACAGAATCATTAAAATAAATAACGATGGAACAATTCTTGATTTTGAGGGTTCATACGAAGAGTTTATTGAGGCTCATGGGCATTAATTTATAAAAAATAAAACCCCTATATTTAGGGGTTTAAATGAACTTTTACCCCATACTAAAATACTTTTATTTTTTATAGTATTTTGATGAGGTTAAATAGATAGTTTATTTACTATTTCTTTTTAATATAAACACTTCCACAAAATCTATCAAAATCATTAATAATACGACTCATTCTATCATTGGCTCTAAGCTCGGAATAGGGGCGTTCATCATAATAATAGAGAATATTAGGAACATCTTTACGCAGATGGGTATCAGAGGGTTTTACTTTTCCATTGGCTAGTTCCATTACAAAATAGAGAGCAGGGTAGTAAGTGTACTCTTCAAAGGTAGATATAACCACATCGTAGTCATGATAATTCTTTAATACTTTATCAATGTTATGCTTGGCTAGTTGAATCTCTTTTTCTAAATTGCCTCTTAGTACTTTAGCTTGTTCATCTGTTATTGAGCTATCTTCCTCTTTTATCTGTTTTTCTAAAATCACTCTTGATTTATTTTTCCAAATTTCATATTCAGCAGGAAGAGCTTTAAGAACCTTTGCAGGGTCAAATATCTCTTTCTTCTTATGTTTCATAGAAAGCGTATATTTAAACGCTGGCTCTTTTGGATTAATAATTTTGGCATAGTCATAAAAGTGGTTTTTCTTCTCTATACCATTTTCTATATTGTCGGCTCGTACTCGAAGTTCCAAATCCAACACTTGATTTAGAGTTGTTTTTTTGACTAAATAAAGTGTGATTCCATTGTAGTCTATTTTCTTTGCATGGCTCAATATGGATTCTAACTCTTTGTGTATTCTATTACTATTCATTCTAAATTCCTATTTTATTTATTATAGAGCTTGTCCAAAACATCAGTAGCTGTTCGTCGTCTTTCATTATCCATATGGGTATACGCTCTGGTGGTTGCAGGGTC